>CAKSJF010000030.1 GCA_934462945.1 uncultured Clostridia bacterium
CAACAGACGTATTTGTAATTTTATCAAAATAACCGTATCTCAGATACAAAGAAACTGCACAGGGTTCAAAACACCCTGTGCAGTTTTTTTGTATTACGCATTTATTTTGATTCATTCAACAGCACAACAGCCATTGCCGAGATACCCTCTCCCCTGCCCTCAAAGCCGAGCTTTTCGGTGGTAGTTCCTTTCACGTTCACGTGAGATTTTGAAATGTTTAAAACCTTTGCGACATTTTCCTCCATCTCATCAATATAGGGAAGAATTTTTGGGCGCTGGCAAATGATTGTCACGTCTGCATTGCCAACTGTAAAGCCAGCCTCTGAAATCACGCGGTATACCTCCTCTAAGAGGAGCATACTGCTGATATTTTTATATTTCGGGTCGGTGTCCGGAAAAAAGCGTCCGATATCACCCAAGCCTGCCGCGCCCAAAAGTGCGTCGGATAGGGCATGCAAAGCAACATCCGCATCCGAATGCCCCAAAAGTCCAAGCTCATACGGAATTTTAACACCGCAGAGGTACAAATCCCGCTCCGGCACAAGCCGGTGTACATCATAGCCCTGTCCGATTCTCATACTTTTTTCCTCCGTTTTAAAATGTTTTCTGCAATCACAAGATCCTCCGGGGTGGTCAGTTTCAGATTTTCATAACTGCCGATAACAAATTTTACCGGAATCTGCAAAAGCTCCATATATCCGCATTCATCTGTTGGTTTCTTGTCCGGAAACTTTTGATATGCTTTTAATAACAGTTCTTTCTCAAAGCCTTGCGGCGTCTGAATCTGAATCATTTTTTCCCGGTCGAGCGTGGTTCGGATCATGCCGTCCGGATCAAGCTTTTTGACCGTGTCCTTGCAGATTACGCCAACCGCTGCTGCACGGTGCATTTTTGTCTCTGCAATCACCTGCCGGATCATAGGCTCTGCAATCAGCGGTCTTGCGCCATCATGCACCATCACATAGTCTCCCTTTGCCGCCAAAACCCCGTTTTTCACAGAATCGGCACGTGTCGCACCGCCGCAGACAAACCGGATATCCGGAACATTGGAAAAAAGCGCTTTGCCCTTTTCTATTTCGCCTTCGCTCATGACAATCAAAAGCTCGTCCACCTCCGGGCAATTCAAAAATACCGAAACAGTCTGCTCCAATACCGTTTTCCCATCCAACATCATAAAAATTTTGTTGTACCCTGCGCCCATCCGTATTCCCGAACCGGCGGCAACAATCACTGCACTAACCATTTTCTTCTCCTGATAAAGGGATGCAAAAAAACACATCAAACGCGCCCGGCGGCGTACCTGCGTACTCCAAGCGGCGCGTTTGGTGCAAAGTTCAAGGGTAGCTGAAAATTTGCAAAATGCGTTAGTCCCTGAATATTCTGTGCCCTTTTTTGACATCCCCTATGTATTTTAAAATAATTCTTCCACTGTATCTGTGATGATATTCTCAATATCGCTTTTTCCGGCAACACTCGACAAAACTAACTCACTCACCATAATCTGCTTGGCATTATTCAGCATCTTCCGTTCACTGGTGGAAAGTCCCTTTGCCTTTTCCCGGTACATCAAGTCTTTCACAACATCTCCGACCTGGTAAATATCCCCGGATCGGATTTTCTGCATATTATCCCTGTGCCGTTTGTTCCAGTTACTGTCCTCTAAGACAGCATGTGCGCGAAAAGCCTCCAGCACATGCCTTGCCTCCTCCTTGCTGATCACAAAGCGGACGCCGATATTCTCACAGGTATCCATCGGGATCATCGCTTTCATCTCACCGGCAGGCATTTTCATAATATAGTAAATCTTTTTTTGTCCGAGAACCTCATGTTCCTCAATCGATTCAATCACACCTGCTCCGTGCATCGGATATACAACCTTATCCCCAATATGATACATAATTCTGATACTCCTTGTGAAAACCTCACGGTTTTCCATTCTTACTTTCATTTTAGCACATAATTCGTCTTTTGTCAAAGTCTTTTTCCAAATTAAGAAATTGTGTCTAAAATTTCACTGTTTTTTTCAACAGATATACCATACTCCAAAATCCAGTCCTGCATTTTCTGCGCCAGCACCTCACCGGCTGCAAGCTCTGTCAGCTGTGAGGTCATCACCTCCGGTGTCAGGGCAAGACGTTTAATAATATGATAACCAAAATCACTCTTGACAAAACCGATCTCATCGATTCCTAAAGAATTGGTGCAATCCCAAAATTCCTGCACCATATCCCCTTCTTTGAAAACATATCCGTCCGGATTCGTTTTAGAGCCGGGATCTTCGGAATATTCCGAAACCAAAGCGTCAAAATCTGCGCCGGACTGCGCCTGCTTGAAAAGCTGCTCCGCTTTTGCTTTTGCTGCCGCCTGCTCCTCTGCGGACAAATCCTGGCGCGTATTCATATCCTTTGTCAGAATCAAAACATGCTTTGCGCGAAGATAGGTTTCCTCTAAAGATTCCTTGTTTTCCTCAAAATAGCTTTTGCAGGTGTCCTCGGTCACATCCTCATTGGTGACCTTTTCTAAAAGCTTATTGCTATAGATGGCAGAATCGCAAAGCATATTGATAAAGCTCTCATTCAATCCGCTGTCCGCAAGAAAATTCTTGTAGCCGTCCGCACCGGAAAACTGAGCCTGAAACTGCCCTTTCATTTTCTTGCTTTGCTCCTTTTCCGAATCGGAAAGCTTGCCGAAGATCTTTTTTCCCACCTCGACATAGGCAACATTATCAATTGCAGTCTGAATGGAACGCTCCCTTGCTAAAACGATTGCCTTTGTTCCCTCGATTTCCTTGGTTTCCCAGTCCTCGTCGCTGCTTAATTCCGTTCCCTCCATCTGCTTTTTCACGCTGTCTAAATAAAAGCGTACCTCCGGCACTGTAATCTTCGTTTTTCCGACCACAGCCGCCGTCTCCCCCGTCTCTCCGCAGCCGGAAAGCAGGAATATCAATGTTAAAATGACTGTCAAAATCTTTTTCATGCTTTTCACCATCGCTCCTTCTAATATCGTCTCTTTTATTATACATTATTTTTTTTCATTCTTCAATTCCTTAAGCGATTGTAATAAAAATTTAATATTAGAAAGACTCCGATCCTTTCCGATAAAGCTGATCTGCGGAATTTTTGACGCGGAAATTTTAATTTGGTTTGTAAATTTCTGCACCAGTCCCATCACCGTGTCTGCATCCAGCTGTCCTTCTAAAAATGTCATCCGTAATAGACTTCCTGTGTCCTTTAGCTCTGTAATCCCGCACTGATGTGCCAGGAATTTGACCTCTGCCACGGCAATCAGACTTTTTACCACACGCGGAAGATCTCCAAACCGGTCGATCAGCTCGTCTGTCACCTCGGAAATTGCCTCCTCCGAATCAATCGCGGCAATCTTTTTGTAAACCTCAATCCGCTGATTGTGATCCTTAATATACCGTTCCGGAATATAGGCATTCACCGGCAGATCAATCACCGTATCAAAGGCGGTTTCTCCCTTTCCGATTTCCTCGTCCACGCTTTCCCGGAGCAGTTTACAGTATAGGTCATAGCCGACAGAATCCATATGTCCGTGCTGCTGTGCACCTAAAAGATCTCCTGCACCGCGAATTTCCAGATCGCGCATGGCAATCTTAAAGCCTGATCCGAACTCTGTAAACTCCCGGATTGCATGCAGCCGCTTTTCCGCCACCTCGGATAATACCTTATCCTTTTTATAGGTAAAATACGCAAATGCAGTCCGGTTTGACCGTCCGACCCGTCCGCGCAGCTGATAGAGCTGCGATAATCCCATCCGGTCGGCATTGTCAATAATCATCGTGTTTGCGTTCGGAATGTCCAGTCCGGTTTCAATAATCGTGGTGCAGACTAAAATGTCGGTCTGTCCGTTCACCATGTCGTACATGATGTCCTCCAGCTCCTCCTCGTTCATTCTGCCATGTCCCACCGAAACATTTGCCTCCGGAATCATTTTTTTGATCCACTCTGCCGTGTGATAAATACCCTGAATCCGATTATGCAGATAGAACACCTGTCCGCCGCGTGCAAGCTCCTTTTTCATCGCATCGGCAAGCACCTCCGGATCGTGTTCCAAAACATAA
This sequence comes from uncultured Clostridia bacterium, assembly GCA_934462945.1. GTDB lineage: Bacteria > Bacillota > Clostridia > UBA1381 > UBA1381 > RQCD01. Next base: position 4,085 of record CAKSJF010000030.1, read on the forward strand.
GTCTCAACCGGATGCCGGTTGTCCGGCGGTGTTTCCAGAAGGCTCATATCCCGGATATGAATCATAGACATGTGCAGCGTCCGGGGAATCGGCGTTGCCGTCATAGAGAGAACATCCACATCTTTTTTTAATTCCTTTAACCGCTCCTTTGCCGCAACACCGAACCGCTGTTCCTCATCGATAATCAAAAATCCTAAATCCTTAAACTCAACATCTTTTTGCAGCAGACGGTGTGTTCCGATCAAAATATCAATTTCTCCATCCTTTAGTTTTTTTAAAATTTTCTTCTGCTGTGCCGGGGTACGGAAACGGGATAACATCTCAATCCGGATCGGAAAGTTTTGCATCCGCTGACAAAAGTTATCGTACTGCTGCATGGCAAGAATCGTGGTCGGGCAAAGATATGCCACCTGCTTGGAATCCATCACCGCTTTAAAAGCGGCACGGAGCGCCACCTCAGTTTTTCCGTATCCGACATCTCCGCACAAAAGCCGGTCCATCGGACGCGGACGCTCCATATCCTGTTTCACTTCCTCAATGCTTTGCAGCTGATCGTCCGTTTCCTGATATAAAAAGGTGTCCTCAAAATCACGCTGCCAGGGGGTGTCGGGTGAAAATGCATACCCTGCGGAACGCTCACGCGCCGCATAGAGCGCCACAAGCTGTTTTGCCATTTCTGCCGTTGCTGCTTTCACACGGCTTTTCGTTTTGCTCCAGTCTGTTCCGCCCAGGCGGTTCAGCTTGATCTTTTCACTGCCGACATACTTGGAAAGTAGATCCATCTGATCGACAGGGACATATAAAACGTCGCTCCCCTGATAGGAAATTTTCAGATAATCCTTGGTAACACCGCCAACGGTCATTTGATGGATTCCCAGGTACTGACCGATGCCATGTGCCTGATGCACCACATAGTCTCCGATATTTAAGTCGTTATAGGATTCAATCCGCTTTGCCTTATCAGCAGCACGGCGCTTTTTGCGCAGTTCAAAAATCTCCCGGTCGGAAATTAAGACAAACGGGATCTCCGGATATTCAAAACCTTTTTTCGCATTTCCAACCGTAACGACCAAATCGCCCGGCAAAAACTCCGGATTCTCCGGGCAAAGCTTTGCCGAAAAGCCTTTATTATTCAAAAGTCCGCACAGGTTTTCCGCCCTGCCTTGGTTTGCTGTAAAAATCACCACTGCGGCATTTCGCTGCCGGTAGTCCTTTAAATCATCTAACAAATATTCAATTTTCCCGTGCAGGCTGACAGTGGTTTTTGTAGAAAAGGTTGCGACCGACCGATAGTGAAAATCAACGGTGGAATGATTGAGTCCGTTTAAGGAAATCAAGCGCATTTTTTCTGCGCGCGCCACAAAATCCTGGTAGGAAAGCCAGAATTCCAGATTGTCTAAATATAAAACACCGCGTTCAGCTAATGCGTGCAGCCGCTCTCCCTGCTCCCATTCCAATCCCTTTGCACGCTCATTTACGCGCTTTGGTTCAATCAGGAACAAATAATCTGCGGAGGACAGATAATCCAGCACGGTCGGAACACATCCGTAAATCAGACTGACATACTTATCAATCGCCGCAAAGCTATTCTGCTCCCGGATCAGTTCCAGGTCGGATAAGAGTGTTTCATATAGTTCTGCATCTGTATTTTTCTTGAATTCTGCAATTTTCTGAAGTTCCGAAAGCAGTCTTTTCTTTGTTTCTTCTCCAAACACTGCCTCCCGGCAGGCAAAGAGCGTAACCTCCTCTGTATTCTCCACAGAACGCTGCGTTTCCGGATCAAAGCTGCGGATGGAATCCACCTCATCATCAAAAAACTCAATCCGAACCGGAAATTCTCCCATCGGCAGGAAAACATCTAAAATTCCTCCGCGTACCGAAAACTGTCCGCGCCCCTCAACTGCCGATTCACGCACATAGCCCATCCGCACAAGCTTTTGGGAAAGTTCTTCTAAATCCATTCTGCTCCCAACCCGGAGCGTGCAGCGTTCATTCAGATAAAACTCCTGCGGAATCGTGTAATCCAACACTGCCTCAATAGAGGCAACCAAAATTCCGCCGCAATCTGCGAACGCCGAAAGAGCCGCCAAACGCTCATGCTCCGTTTGCCGGCTTCTCGTTTCAATCCGTCCGAATACATATTCCTTCGACGGAAAATAATAAACATGCTCCTCATAATAGTGCAGTTCCTCTGAAAGCTGCTTTGCCTCCAGATCATGACTGCAAACCACAAGCGACCGTTTGCCGCTCTTTTGCACCGTTTCAGAAATCAGCTGTGCCTGTGCCGATTCCACCACCCCGGCAACCGAAACCGGCGCCGGGTTTTTCTGAACAATCTGAAACGGCGGATAATTGGATAGTAAATCGGAAAAATTCACGGTCTTTTCCTCCCTAATTGTTGTACCGATTCATAGCCTGCTCCGCTCCGTCCCGGATAATGGTTTCCGCCGCTTTGACAGCGCGGATGATCGATTCCTCCAAAACCGGAATCTCATCCCGGCGAAATCTTCCCAAAACATAGTCCACTAAAGCATCCTGCTCCGGCGCACCGACTCCGATTTTAATTCTCGGAAACTCGTCCGAATGCAGCTGATAGATAATCGATTTCAAACCGTTATGTCCTCCGGCGCTGCCCTTTTTCCGGACGCGGACTCTCCCGGCAGCAAGCGAAATATCGTCATGAATAATGATGATATGCTCCGGCGGAATTTTATAAAACGCTGAAAATTCCCGGATGCTTTCTCCCGAAAGATTCATATAGGTCTGCGGCTTTATGAGAAAAACCTTTTCGCCGTCAATCAAAATTTCCTCATACAGCGCCTTAAATTTCAGCCGGTTAATTTTTTTATGATACTGATCTGCCATATAATCAATCGCTTCAAAGCCGATATTATGGCGCGTCATTTCGTATTCTTTCCCTGGGTTTCCCAGTCCTGCAATCAGATACATTATTTTCTGCGATCCTTCCAATTTGTTTTTACCACCTGGCGCGCACGCGCAATTGCCAGGCTCTCCTCCGGAACGGTATCGGTAATGGTAGAGCCTGCTGCGGTATAGCCGCCGTTTTCCACCGTCACCGGGGCAACTAAGTTTGTGTTGCAGCCGATAAAACAATCGTCGCCGATTTTTGTGCGGTATTTTTTCTTTCCGTCATAATTGACTGTCACCGTTCCGCATCCAAAATTCACTCTCTCGCCGACGTCAGAATCCCCGACATAGGTTAAATGTGAAATCTTTGTGCCGTCTCCGATGGTGGAATTTTTCAGTTCCACAAAATCGCCCACCTTGACCGACTTTCCGACATGCGTGTTCGGACGGATATAGGCAAACGGTCCGACATGGGTATTCTCATCCACAAAGGAATTTAAAATCACCGATGAAAGAATTTCTGCGCCGTCCTTAATTTCACTCTGTTCAATCTGCGTATTGGAACCGATCACGCAGTTTTTGCCGATTTTGGTACCGTTTTTTAGAATGACGTTCGGATAAATCACAGTGTCCTGTCCGATCTCAACATCAGATGCAAGCCAGACTGTTTCCGGCGCAATCATGGTCACACCGTTTTTCATATGCATCAGCCGCAGCCGCTCCTCCAGGCAAGCCTCTGCCTCGGCAAGCTGTACGCGGTCGTTAATGCCGCGAATCTCGTCCTTATCCTCTACAATATATGCGCCGATCTTCATTCCCTTGCCTAAAAGAATCCCCAGGGTATCGGTCAGATAATATTCTCCCTGTGCATTGTTGGGGGTAATCTCCTTTAATGCCTCTAAAAGTGCATCCCGCTCAAAAACGTACATACCCGAATTGATTTCCCGAACCTTTCGCTCTTCCTCGGTTGCGTCCTTATGCTCCACAATACCGCGGACATTGCCGGCACCGTCTCTTAAAATTCTTCCGTAGCCGTCTGCACATTCTAACACTGCTGTTAATACAGTTGCCTGATTTTCTGACGCCTTATGGGCAGAGATTGCCGCGGAAAGTGTTTCCGGGCGCAAAAGCGGTGCGTCTCCCGAAAGGATGACAATGGTATCTCCAGCCTTTTCAATCTGCGGAACAGCCTGCATCACAGCATGTCCTGTTCCCTTTTGCTCTTTCTGCAAAGCATATGCCGACGCATCTCCAATCACCTCGCGTACCATTTCCGCCTTGTGTCCGATAATCGAAATCACCTGCTCTGCTCCGGCAGCCTTGCAAATATCAATGACATTTTGCAAAAGCGCTTTTCCGCCCACCTCATGCAGAACCTTTGGTTTTTCAGACTTCATTCTTGTGCCCATTCCGGCTGCCATGATAACCCCTGTGAACTTTGTTTCCATTTCCCTCAAATCCTTTCTTGCTTGCTCTTTATCCTTTTGTATCTGCTTCTGAAGCGCGTCCATTCCGGAGAATTTCCTTTCTCCGCGCTGCTTCTGATAAAAGATCACCCTGATCTGCTCTCCGTATAAATCACCTTCAAAATCTAATAGGTGACTTTCCACCGTTCGTCCATTCTCTCCGAACGTCGGATTCTTTCCAATATTGATCACGCTTTTATAACGCTTGTTTTTCCATTCCGTCCAACCGCTGTAAACACCGTCGGACGGGAGCAGGCGCGTATCCTCCGGAATCAGATTCGCCGTCTGAAATCCCATTTTCCGTCCGTTCTGCTTGCCTTTTTGCACCGTTCCGGAAAGAAAAAAACGTCTGCCGGAAACCGAAAAAACTTTTTTTAAATCGTCCTCTAAAATCGCAGACCGGATTTCCGTGCTGGAAATCGGGATTCCGTTTCTGCATACCGGAGAGGTGACCGAAAGCAAAAGCTTTGTATACTCCAGATCGGAAACACTGCCGCAGGCATTTCTGGAAAATCGGTAATCATATCCCACTGAAACACCGCGCACTTTTAGCGTGTCAGTCAAAAACGAAATAAATTCCTCTTTGGAAAGATTTTTAAATTCCGGTGTGAAATCCACCAGATAAACAAAATCCAGACCGCATTCTGCAATCATCTCTATTTTTTCCGAAAGCGAGGAAATCATTGGTTTCATCATGGTCCGAAAGAGCAAAACACCGCTCGGAACACCCATTTTCCGCGCCATTTGCACACACGATAGCAGTACTAATCTATGCGCGGTATGCACGCCGTCAAAATTTCCTAATGCCATGCAGGAGGGAGACAGCTCCTCCGGGTGCGTAAATATATTCATGCCGCATCCTCCTAAATCCAAAATGCTTTTTCTAACACCAATCTTCCCTCACAGCAGACGGAAACAGACAGAAAATGATCTTCTTCATCATAAACCCGGTATTTCTGCCCTTCCGAAAGTCCGTTTTTCCGCACTCTCGCACCGTTTTTAACCCGTTCTGAAAGTTCTTTCGGAAGAATTACTTTCGGAAAATCAAATAGTTCATCCACCGGGGTTAAAAGCCTTGACAGCGTTCCCTCCCCGGCTGCCTTTACAAGTTCCTCCCGGGTATAGCTTTCGGACAGGATAAACTGTCCGCTTTTGGTGCGGACAAGACGGTTCATATATGCACCGCAGCCCAATGTTTTTCCTAAATCGTCACACAGCGTGCGGATATAAGTTCCCTTACTGCAAAATACCTCAATTTCTGCTGTCTGCTGCTCCTTGTCAAAATGCAGCAGCTGAATATCAAAAATTTTAACCCTGCGCGGTTCACGTTCAATCGTAATGCCTGCACGCGCTAAATCACAGAGTTTTTTTCCATCCTTTTTTATGGCAGAATACATAGGCGGAATCTGATCGATTTCGCCTATGTATTTTTGGATTGCCGCATTCATTTCCTGCTCTGTTACACAAGCCGGCTGATCGGTTAATACCTCGCCGTCTGCGTCCAGCGTATCGGTTGTCATACCAAGCACTAACTCTGCGCGATATGCCTTATCTGCCGCCGTTAAAAGCTCGGCTGCTTTGGTTGCCTTGCCGATACAAACCGGCAGAACGCCGGTTGCCGCCGGGTCGAGTGTACCGGTATGCCCCACCTTTCTGATTCCGGAAATTCTCCGGATAAAGGAGACCATATCGTGCGAGGTACACCCCAGCGGCTTATTGATCACAATCACTCCATCCATATTCAATTATTTCACCTGTCCGGCAACAATATTCACAACCTCGGAAAGTGCATCCGAAATCTTGGACGCGTCCTTTCCGCCGCCCTGTGCCATATCCGGCTTACCGCCGCCTGAGCCGCCGCATGCCTTTGTCACCTCGCGGATAATATTTCCGGCATGAACACCCTTTTTCACAGCGTCCGTTGTTGCCATTGCAAGGAATGTGATTTTATTATCGTTGTTAGATGCCAGCACCAACACACCGCAGGAAAGCTTTTCACGCAGGGTGTCGCCCATATTTCTCAAATCCGGAACAGACATGCCGTCTACCTGGGTACAGATAACCGAAACGCCCGAAACCTCCTTGGCATCGGACAGGAGATCGTCCGCTTTTCCGCTTGCAAGCTTAGATTTTAAGGATTCTAATGCCTTTTTCGTTTCCTTTAATTCTGAAACAACCGCAACCGCCTTTTGGTCAATATCGGAAAGACCCGATTTTAAGGTTTCTGCCGTTTTTTCAATCAATGCGTCCTTCTTTTCCAAAAGACGAAGTACCCCGGCGCCTGTCACAGCCTCAATTCTTCTTGTACCTGCCGCAACACCGGATTCGGATAAAATCTTGAAAAGTCCTGCCTCTGCCGTATTGGTCAGATGGCAGCCGCCGCAAAATTCAACCGAATAGTCGCCCATGGAAACCACGCGGACAACCGCGCCGTATTTTTCACCAAACTGCGCCTCAGCGCCTAATTTCTTTGCCTCCTCAATCGGCAGTTCCTGTACCGTGATCGGGAGTGCCGCCAGGATTGCGCGGTTGACACGCGCCTCGGCATCCTTTAACTGTTCCTTTGTCATTGCCTCAAAATGCGAGAAGTCAAACCGCAGATGCTCTGCATTCACCAAAGAACCTGCCTGGGCAACATGCGTTCCCAGTACCTCTTTTAATGCTTTATGCAAAAGATGGGTTGCAGAATGGTTTCTGGAAATTGCCATCCGATAGTCATGATCAATTGTAAGCGTTACAGAGTCGCTGGTACGCAGTTCGCCCTCTGTCACCTTGACAACATGTGCAATCAAGCCGTTTGCAAGATGCTGTGTATCTACGACCTCTGCTTTTCCAAGGTCGGAGGAGATTGTTCCGCGGTCGCCGACCTGACCGCCCATTTCACCATAGAAGACCGTCTGATCGGTAATCAACATGCCCTCTTCATCCTCTCCGATGAGATCGCACACTTCGCCGTTTTTGCCGATTGCAGTAATTTTTGCATCGCAGGAGAATTGCCGGTAACCGATAAATTCTGTCTTAAGATCCGCAGAAAAGCTGATACCGTCTGTACCGTCCCAGCTGGAACCGTCCTCCCGGTTGGTACGCGAGGTTTGCTTCTGGATTTCCATTTCCTTGTGGAATCCGTCCTCGTCCGGCGTCATGCCCTGCTCCGCTAAAATCTCGATCGTCAGATCAATCGGGAATCCGTAGGTATCATAAAGCTTAAACGTCTTTTTGCCGTCTAAAACAGTTTCTCCCTTTTCTTTCAGCTCTGCAATATAGTCATTCAGAATGGAAAGCCCGTTGTCAATCGTTGCGTCAAAACGTTCTTCCTCAATCTTGATAATTTTCTTGATATATTCTCTCTTTTCCTCTAATTCCGGATAAGCCGCCTCCGATTCGTTAATGACGGTATCTGCAATTTTATAAAGGAACGTATCGTTAATGCCCAAAAGCTTTCCGTGCCGTGCCGCACGTCTTAACAGACGGCGCAAAACATAGCCGCGTCCCTCATTCGACGGAATCACACCGTCTGAAATCATCATTACCGTAGAACGGATATGGTCGGTAATGACACGCAGAGAAACGTCTGTTTTTTCGTCCTCCTTATAGTGTACGCCTGCAACCTTGCTGATCTCTTTCATCACGTTCTGCACGGTGTCGACCTCAAACAGGTTGTCTACTCCCTGCATCACAACCGCTAAACGCTCCAATCCCATACCGGTATCGATATTCGGATGTGCAAGACGGTTATAGTTTCCGTTTTCATCCTTATCAAACTGGGTAAATACTAAATTCCAGACCTCCATATACCGGTCGCAGTCACAGCCCAGTTTGCACCCCGGCTTGCCGCAGCCGTATTCCTCGCCGCGGTCAACATGGATTTCCGAGCAAGGACCGCAAGGACCTGTGCCATGCTCCCAGAAATTATCCTCTTTTCCCATCTTTACAACACGCTCTGCCGGAACACCGATTTCGTTGATCCAGATATCGCGTGCCTCGTCGTCCTCTTCATAGACGGTGATCCAAAGCTTATCCTTCGGAAATTCCAGCACCTTTGTGAGAAATTCCCATGCCCAGGCAATTGCCTCATGCTTAAAATAATCTCCGAATGAGAAATTTCCGAGCATTTCAAAGAATGTGCCATGACGTGCCGTTTTTCCCACGCGCTCAATATCCGGCGTCCGGATACACTTCTGGCAGGTGGTAACGCGCTTGCGCGGCGGCACTTCTGCACCGGTAAACCATTTTTTCATCGGCGCCATGCCGGAATTAATCAAAAGCAGGCTCGCGTCATTTTTCGGGATCAGCGGAAAACTTCCCAAACGCAGACATCCCTTGCTCTCAAAGAAGCTTAAAAACCGCTCCCGTATTTCATTTACTCCCAGTTTTTCCATCGTATGATATTCCTTTCCCAAGTTAAAATAACGAATCTTATCTTATATATTATATAAGAAATTCTTACGCTTGTCAACCAAATTTCCAAAAAAGACTATTTCAGCGCCGGTTTTTTGGCTTTTTTTGCTCCGTAAAGGCGTTCCTTTGCCACCGCCATCATCAACTTGATTCGGTTCAGCTGGTTCACCTCGCTTGCGCCGGGGTCATAGTCCACCGCCACAATATTCGCCTCGGGGAACTGACGGCGGATTTCTTTCATCATGCCCTTTCCGGTCACATGGTTCGGCAGACACGCAAATGGCTGCACACAGACAATATTCGGAACATGACTTTCAATCAGTTCCACCATCTCACCGGTTAAAAACCAACCCTCGCCGGTACAGTGACCCAGGGACAACACTTTTTCCGCCCCTTTTGCAATCTCTGCAATCGGCTTTGGTGCGCGGAGCGTATAGCGCGGATGTTTCTTAAGGCGCGTGGCTGCCTCGTTCCGGTATTTTTCCAAAAGTGCAATTCCTAAGTTTCCGAGCGCTGCCGATTTTTTGGAGAATCCCAATTTCTCATGCTTGAAATTCTGATTATAGAAGCAATAGAGGAAGAAATCCAAAAGTCCCGGAAGAACTGCCTCTCCGCCCTCTGCCTCAATCTGTTCAATCAGATGATTATTCGCATCCGGGTGGAATTTTACTAAAATCTCGCCCACAATTCCAACCTGCGGTTTTGGACGTTTTTTGTTGACCGCCACCATATCAAATTCCCGGACAATCAGCTGAATTGCCGCATGGTTCGACAGCATTCTGCCACTTCTGACCGACTCCTTCAGCCGATCCAGTATCTGACGGTAAACCGCGTTCGCCTCGCCCTTTTGTACCTCATAGGGGCGCGTTGCCAATAAGCAGATCATCAGAAGATCGCCCCAGACGCACGCTTTTACAAGTCTGTGTAAAAGTTTCGGAGTCAGTTTAAAGCCGCTGTTTTCCTCCAATCCGGAAAGATTCAGACTGATGATCGGAATATTTTCATACCCGGCATCCTTTAAGGCACGGCGCAGGAACGCGATATAATTGGTCGCCCGGCATCCGCCGCCGGTCTGCGTAATCATCACCGACGTATGATCCGGATCACACCGTCCGGATTCAAAGGCATTTACCAGCTGTCCGGTCACAATAATAGACGGATAGCATGCGTCATTATTCACACCGCGCAATCCTGCCTCAATGTCCTCCTTGGTAACCGCTCCAAGATTGAGCGCCCGGTAACCGCAGAGTTTCAGCACCTCCTCAAACAGTTCAAAATGCGTCGGATTCATCTGCGGAAAAATCACAGTATGTTCCTTTCGCTCCTTTTTGGTAAAGGGGGTTCTGTGAATCACATAGTCCTCCTGCACCTTTGGAACAAAGTGGTTTTCTTCCCGTTCACGAATCGCCGCCTTTAAGGAACGCACGCGAATCCGCGCCGTTCCGAGGCTTGAAATTTCGTCAATTTTCAGTGCGGTATAAATCCGCTGACAGGATTGCAGAATTTCCTGCACCTGCTCGGTCGTCACAGCGTCTAAACCGCATCCAAAGGAATTTAGCTGAATCAGATCTAAGCGCGGATTTTTCGTCACTTCTGCCGCCGCCTTATAGAGCCTTGTGTGGTATGCCCACTGATCCACTACACGGATACTTCTTCTTAAATCTCCCAAATGCGCAATACTGTCCTCGGTCAGAACGGCAAAACCAAAGGAGGTGATCATTTCCGGAATCCCATGGTTAATTTCCGAATCTACATGATAGGGTCTGCCGGCTAACACGATGCCGTGGCGGTCGTGTTCTTCCAGCCATAAAAGCGCACGTTCGCCCTCTTTCCGGATATCGTCCTTGTAGCGCGCCAATTCAGAAAATGCCGCGTCTGCCGCCTTTTTGATTTCTTTTGGGTCAATTCCGTATTCTGCAAGGGTCTTTTGCATCTGCTCTATAAAGGATTTCCGGTCTGCCAGGTTCACAAACGGATGTAAAAAGCTGATCCGCTCCTCCCGGAGGGTATCCATATTATTTGCAATTACTTCCGGATAGGACGTAACGATCGGGCAGTTATAATGGTTATCCGCCTCCGGGTATTCAATCCGCTCATACGGAATACAGGGGTAGAAAATTGTGGTAATCCCCATATCTAAAAGCGACTGAATATGTCCGTGCACCAGCTTTGCAGGATAGCATGCCGATTCGGACGGAATCGATTCCATACCGCGTTCGTATACATCGTGCGAGCTGTCCGGAGAAAGAACCACCCGGAAACCAAGCGTGTGGAAAAAGGTAAACCACAGCGGATAATTTTCATATAAATTCAGAACGCGCGGAATCCCGATTGTGCCATAGCGCGCCGCCTCCTGCTCCAGGGGCGTATAATCAAAGGTACGCTGATATTTATACTGATAAAGATTTGGAATCTCCTCTTTTGTTTTCGCAATTCCAGCGCCGCGTTCACAGCGGTTACCCGAAATAAACCGGCTGCCGTCCGGGAATTTTGTGATGGTCAGCTGACAATGATTCGGACAGATTCCGCAGTGGGTTAATGTATTTTCATAGGAAAACCGGTCTAATTCTTCCCGTTTTAAAAGATTTGCTCTCTCTTTTTTCGCACGGTCACGTGCAATCAATGCTGCACCGAACGCGCCCATAATTCCGGCAATATCCGGTCGGATTACTTCCTTTTCCGCAGTTAATTCAAAGGCACGCAGGATTGCATTATTGTAAAATGTGCCGCCCTGCACCACAATTTTCTCTCCCATTTTGGAGGTGTCGCGCAGTTTGATTACCTTATAGAGCGCATTCCGGACAACGGAATAGGAAAGTCCGGCGCTGATGTCGCCGACTGACGCGCCCTCCTTTTGTGCCTGTTTCACACGTGAATTCATAAAAACGGTACAGCGTGTACCTAAATCAATCGGACTTTCTGCCTCCTCTGCCTCCCGGGCAAATTCCTGCACACTGCATCCTAACGACTCTGCAAAGGTCTGAATAAACGATCCGCACCCGGAGGAGCATGCCTCATTCAGCATGATCGAATCAATCACGCCGTCCTTGATTTTCATGCACTTCATATCCTGTCCGCCAATGTCGATGATAAAATCAACCCCCGGCTGGAAAAAGCTTGCCGCACGGTAATGTGCAATCGTTTCAATTTCGCCCTCCGGAATCCGGAGCGCCGCCATCATCAGAGCCTCTCCATAGCCGGTTGCACAGGCATTCTGAATATATGCCCCCTCCGGCAGCTGATCGTAAATATCCTTTAAGATGCGGATTCCGCAGTCAATCGGACTGCCCTCATTTTTTCCGTAATAGCTATATAAAATCCGTCCCTCCGGATCGGTCAGAACTGCTTTGACTGTGGTAGAACCAATATCCATTCCCAAAAAGGTTTCTCCCTGAGTTTCAGAAAGTTTTCCCCTCTTTGCAACCGCCTTTTCGTGCCGCGCCAGAAAATCCTGTTTTTCCTGCTCATTCAAAAAGAGCGGACGCATGCGCATAACCTCGCTCTTGACCGCCTTTGCCGCCTTTAATTCCTCCAAGAGTTTTGGAACATTCGTTTTTCCGCCCTCGGCAGAAAGCGCCGCTCCCAATGCTACAAACAACTGTGCATTTTCCGGTGTCTGAAAGCTTTCTGCGTGTTCGGAAAGCGTTTCGGAAAACTGTTTCCGAAGCTGCGGAAGAAAATAGAACGGACCGCCTAAGAATACAATATTTCCGCGGATTCGTCTGCCCTGTGCCAGTCCGCTGATCGTCTGCGTTACCACTGCTTGCAGGATGGACGCTGCCACATCCTCTCTTGCTGCACCCTCGTTTAAAAGCGGCTGCACATCGGATTTTGCAAACACACCGCACCGCGCCGCAATCCGATAAAGATGCTCATGCTTTTCCGCTAAGTCATTAAGACCTTTCGTATCCGTCTTTAACAAAAGCGCCATCTGATCTAAGAAAGATCCCGTACCCCCGGCACAGGTTCCGTTCATTCTCTGCTCCATGCCGTCAGTTAAGAAAAGGATTTTCGCATCCTCTCCGCCCAGTTCAATCACAACATCAGTATCCGGCAGTGCATGGAGTACCGCCGCTTTGGTTGCAATCACTTCCTGCACAAACGGAATGTTCAGCATGTTCGCTAATAGCAATCCTCCCGAACCTGTGATACTCACACAAAAATCCAGATCGCCGATTGCTTCATATGCCTTTTCCAACAGCTGCTCCACCGTACTCTTTATATCTGAATAATGCCGCATATATGCAGAAAAAATAATGTTCTCCTCCTCCAGCACAACCGCCTTCACCGTCGTCGAACCAACGTCTATCCCCATATATCTCATATCGATACCTCATATCTAAAAAATTTGTCCCATTCTATACTATTATAGTACTTTTCCAGAAAAGAATCAAGTGTTAATTGAAAACAAACTATGAATTTTTTACATAAAAAGACTTGCCATGCTTTTTTCAGGCAAGACAAGTCTTTTGGAAAAAGATTATTCATAATATAACTGATTTGAGATATTGATCAACTGCCGCAACAAAACGCTCCGCATTTTCCATCTGTTCAAGCGTCTCTGATTTGGATATCATATAAAAGTCCTCATAATCCGTTTCCTGCCGGACAAGAAATGCACTTTTCAACGCATACGAGTACTCCTTTTCAAAAATACCTGTTTTTATATAATGCTCCTGAAAATAAGCAACAACACCCGAATGTTTCTTCCGATCCTCGCCGTCCAGCGCCATAACCGCCCTCATCGCATGAAACATTGCATAATAGGCACGATTTGCTGCTGTCATATAATCTCCGATATTGATTAAAGCACTTGCACTTTTTAAACATTCATGCGCTTTTTCAATCCTATATTGACACAAATCCATTTTTCTGGAATCAAGCATACATAACACCGTCCTTTAGCACATTTTGATAAAACGGCAAAGCGCCGACCCACTGATCAAAAAAGGACTTGCTTTGCAATTTAACGGATAATACCACACCATACTCTAAATCCAACTCCGCACAAAACTGACTCAAACTCGGTTTATATGCCACCAATTCCTCACGGCTCATATTAACCATTACCATGATGTCTATATCAGATTCTGCATCATAATCTCCCCGTGCATATGAACCATATAAAATCACATTTTGAAACTTATCACCAAAAGCTTTTTTTGAAAAATCAACAACCCTGCTGATAATCGCATTAAGCTGATTTTTTGTACACACAGCATTCCACCGCCTTTCTTTATCATGTTGTGCCATAGCATTCAATCCGTAAACACCTGGCTTTACCTATATTATACTTGATCCCCGGCTGATTGTCAACCTTATTGCACGTTCAGAATCACACAATCCTCCAAAGGTGTCATCGTTTCCAGTCCTCCCCAAAGAAAAACTCTCAAATAAGAGGAATCCGGGATTTTTTTAAACATAAAGTGAACGGTATGATCGGAAAACTCTGCCGGATAGATCATGTAGTCAAGCAATATTCCATCCTTGGCATAAAGCGCCGCATGCACATTTTTTGAAACATCATCCTCCGGAAGTTTCGCTGTGACAACAATTTTTTCTCCAAATTGATTGATCACCGCATCAAATCCGCTTACCTGTGCAGGGATGTTGTTTTCTTTTGCAAACCGTTCTGCTTCTGATCCTGCGCGGCAATAAAGCGTCAGATTCGGACATTCCAGAAACGCATCATTTCCGATTGTTTTCACGCTGCTTGGGATGATGACGCTCTTGAGTCCGCCGCAACTTCGGAAAGCGCATTCCCCGATTGTCGTAACGCTGCCCGGAATTGTAATGCTGGTCAGCAAGTCACATTTCAAAAATGCATAACGGTCAATACGCTTAACCCCATTCGGAATTTTCATTCCCTTTAAACTGTAACAGTAAGAAAAAGCATGATCTCCGATACGGGTGACACTTTCCGGAATTGTAATATCCGTCAGGCTGGTGCAGTCAGCGAATGCACTCGCTCCAATCTCCTGAATCCCTTCCGGAAGAATCATCTCTCTGAGACTGCCGCACTCTGCAAATGTCTCCTCCCGAATCCGCGTAACCCCATCCGGAATGTTGATCTTTTCCAGTTTGCTGCACCAACAAAAAGCAAACTCTCCGATACTGACAACGCTCTCCGGAAGAATCAGCTCGGTTAAGCCGGAGCATTCATAAAAGGCATAGTTGCCAATGCTGGTGACACGATTCGGAATACGAAGTTCCGTTAAATTGGAACAGCCGTAAAATGCACCATACCCAATGCTCTCTACGCTATCCGGAATCACAATTTCAGTCAAGCCGGCACAGCCTGCAAATGCAGACGCTCCAATCCCTCCAACCGGATATCCGGCAATTGTTTTTGGAATTGTAACCGATCCGCTCACCCCGGTGTCACATCCGGTAATTATGACATCATCAACAGAAATTTCATAAGAAAAAATTTCCTCCTGCTCTGCATCCACAGCAGCAGGCAGCAGCATAGCGCTGAATATCATACCAAGAACCAGAAAAATTTTTAAATATTTTTTCATTTGTTTAACCCCCGAATCTTTTAAACCTAATTTAATTTTACCGCATATTTATAAAAACTGCAATACTTTTTCACCATTTAACCACGGTTTTTGAATGAGTGAATTGTTTGTGCTTTTCGGGAAACATCCGTAGGGGCGGATATTATCCGCCCGCCTTTTCCTTGCAGCACAGAACAATCTATTTTTTTGTGTATCTATGATAAACCTCATAAAAAAACGACATATTATGAAACCCGGCAAGATATGCTGCCTCGGACACGGAAAATTCTCCGCTGTCGATCATTTCCTTTGCAGCAAAAATCCGGATTGCATTCCGGTATTCCACAAAGGATTTTCCGGTATACTCCTTAAAAAGCCGTCTGAAATTCGACTGACTCATACTGCACAGTTCGGCATAATAGGCAAGCTTTTTATTTTCCCGATAACCCTGCTTCACCTCGGACAGTGCCGGGAAAAGCCGTCTGTATTTTTTCGGAATTTTAGAGGGGGCAGATTCCAGATAAAACATAATTTCATACAGCTTTGCTGTCAGATAAGCCGCACTCCCTGCGTGATAGCTTGTGATAGAATAAAAAATGTCTGTAATCTCCGGCGATTTTTCGCAAAACGGATGTGCAAAAAAAGATGACACACTTTTTTCGCTAAGATCAAACACAATCATTTTTATCACCGTATGATCCTTTAAATAGGCAGACTGATACGGAACTTCCTTTGGCACAAACAGGCAACTTCCCTGCTCCAATTGAAAGGTCTTTTTCCCGTTTTCAAAGCGGCACTCCATTTCTCCGCTCATTACATAAAGAAAGGAACAGCGCGCCTTTCCGTTTTTTAAGTCAAACACATGTCCGGCATTTCTTAGCACGCTGACAAAGCCGACATTCTGAAATTGATAGTCTAATGCTCCGTCAAATCTGATATCTTTCATCACAGCCTCCGGCAAAATAAGCAAATACCATATAAGATTGTCGAATTGGGTATTGCTTTTACTTTATTAATATTGTACACTAAAATAAAAGATTCGTCAAGCCGATCAAAAAACTTTTTGTAAATTATTTTTGATCAAATCGTATATAAGGAGATGGGAAAATGCAGGAGCTTTTTTTGAATTCTGACACCGAAAAAAAACTGTATGCATATGCAAAAACACTTCCGGTGATTGATTATCACAATCATCTGCCAACCGCAGAAATCAGAGAGGACAAACGGTTCGACAATCTGTACGACCTCTGGATTAAGCCTGATCCGTATAAGCACAGAGCCATGCGGATGTGCGGTGTGCCGGAAGAATACATCACCGGAACGGCTGACCGTTTTGAAAAATTTTTAAAATGGTGCGAAACCGTCCCCAAACTGATCGGAAATCCGCTCTCCGTCTGGGCAGGGATGGAACTTCAGGCGGTGTTTGGGATAGATGTCCGTCCATGTAAGGAAAACGCAAAAGAAATCTATCAATTCTGCAACACCTATTTAAAGGAACATGCTGTGACACCAAGCACACTTTTTAAGCAATTTCATGTAGAGCTTGCGTGTCCCTGCATGTCGATTTCTGACCCAATTGATACCGTATCAGACGGAATGATTCCGTCGCTGCGGTGCGACACGCTCTTTCCACCGTCGCAGGATTTAATAAAAATGCTTGCCGGGGATTCGGAAATCAAAAGTCTTTCAGATTTTGAGCAGGCTGTCAGAGTCAGGCTGAAAGAGTTTTCAGACCGCGGCTGTATTTTTTCAGACATTGCCCTCGACAACGGATTCCGCTTTTATCATAATGACGGACAAAACGGCAGACGCTTTGAAAGTATTCTTTCCGGCATAACTTTAGAGGGTGAGGAAAAAGCGCGTTTTTTCTCCTATCTGCTTGAATTTCTCGGAGAATGCTTTTCCGAACTGGGGTATGTGATGCAGCTGCACATCGGAGCGGAGCGGTATACCAGCACACGTTTAAGAGAAAAAACAGGCGCAGCCGGCGGCTATGCCGGAATTGGGAGTGGTGTTTGTGTAAAATCTCTGACAGAATTTTTAGACACGCTGGATCAAAAGAAATCCGGACTTCCGAAAACAATCCTGTTTTCCTTAAACCCTGCCGACAATGCGGTATTCTCCACCCTTTCCGGCTCTTATGCAAGAGACGGCATTAGGGGATTGGTTACGCAGGGTCCTGCCTGGTGGTGGTGCGATCATGCATACGGCATCCGGGAAATGCTTGAAAATGCCGCGGCATTCGGAACATTATCCAACTTTGTCGGCATGACAACCGATTCCAGAAGCTTTTTATCCTTTGTCCGGCACGATTATTTCCGGCGGATTTTATGCGGCTTTCTCGGAGAAAAATTTGAAAGAAACGAGTTTTGTTGCAGCTATGAAGATTTAGAAAAACTGGTGTATCAGATGTGTTATTACAACGCGAAAGAACTATTGAGGAGGAACGAACAATGAAATTTCAAAACAAAGTAGCAGTCGTGACTGGTGCAGGCGGAACGCTTTGCTCTGCCATTTCCGTTGATTTGGCAAAAAAGGGTGCAAAGGTTGTACTTGTCGGAAGAACCAAAGAAAAGCTTGACGCGGTGTTATCCGAAATAAACGCGTTTGGCGGAACGGCAGTTGCGTTTTGCTGTGATGTCACCGACCAAAAATCGGTTGCAGAGCTTGCCGCAGCCGTAGAAGAAACCTACGGCGCTTGCAGTATGCTTGTAAACGGTGCGGGCGGCAACAACACAAAGGCAATGCCGACCATCACGCAGTTTGACCGCCGGGAGCTGACAAAAGAACTGCCGGAGGGCGAGAGAGGACTTTACGATATTGACCTTGATGCATTTCGCCAGGTACTGCTCACAAACACCATGGGAACAGTCTATCCGACACTGGAATTTGCAAAGCAGATGGCAGCAAACGGCGGCGGCAGTATCATCAATTTTGCGTCTATGAACAGCTATTGTCCGCTAACGCGCTGCTTTTCCTATGCGATGAGCAAGGCGGCAATTGCAAACCTCACACAATCCTTTGCCGCATACTTTGCACCTGCAAACATCCGAATCAACGCAATTGCACCCGGATTTATGGTGAATGAACGGAGCCGCGGTTATTTAGGGACAGTAGAGGACGGGCTCACCAAGCGCGGAAGTCAGGTGATCGGTCATACCCCAATGGGAAGATTCGGAGAGGCAGACGATCTGCTCGGCTGTGTCAGCTGGCTTTTGGATGAGGACGCATCGTCATTTGTGACCGGAATTACCGTGCCGGTGGACGGCGGATTTTTAACCCTTAGCGGTGTATAAGGGAGGAATTTGATGCTTTTAACTGATTATTTCAGAAGTGAAAAGGACGCAACCTGGGATATTGCCAGACAGTGCGGTGTGAAATATGGGGTAATCCGTTTACCCGAAACCGGGGATTTTGACTATACCGACCCCCGGCATTGGGAAACGGTTTACAAGCATTTCACCGATTACGGTATTATCCCAAAGCTGCTTGAACCAATGCCGAACGAACTGCACGATCACATCAAGACAGGAGATGCGCACCGGGATGCATCCATTGAAAAGGTTCTTTCAATGTTTCCGATTATGCAAAGGCTTGGAATTGACACCATCTGCTTTAATTTTATGGCATATGTCGGCTGGACAAGAACCAGCTATCACCTCCCCGAGCGGGGCGGCGCATATGTGACCGGCTTTGATCCAAAGGACTATCACCCCACCGCCGATGCGATCAGTGAGGAGGAGCTTTGGGAGCATTACACCTATTTTATCAAAGCCATACTGCCCGAGGCGGAACGGTATGGAATCAAACTTGCGCTCCACCCGGACGATCCGCCCGTGTCAAGGCTTGGGAACGTTTCCCGGATTATGACCTCCGCAAAAAATATGAAAAAAGCAATTTATGATATTTGCCCGAGCGATATGCTCGGAATCACCATGTGTCAGGCGACCTTTTATATTATGGGCGAAAATCTTGATCAGGTAATCCGCGATTTTGCCGATAAAATATTTTTCATTCATTTCAGAAATACCGCCGGCACGCTTGCGGGTTACCGCGAAACCTTTCACGACAACGGCAGTCTGAACATGCGGCATCTGATCAATCTGTATGAGGAGCTTGGAATTGACGTTCCGATCCGGGTGGATCATGTGCCGACGCTAAAAGGTGAGCATACCGAAACGGAAGGATATGCCGCACTGGCAAGGCTCTTTGCCATTGGCTATCTGAAAGGTCTATTAGAGAAAGGATGATATTGATGGAAAACATAATTTACGCAGACAGAATCGTCAGAAAGCAGGAAAATTTCTGGAATCATATTGTCTTTCATCCGACTGACGCAATTGAGGATGAATGGGGACAGAAAATTTTAAACGAGGCATCCCAGGACAAGGCAGTGCAATTTGTCCGCATTTATGCCATGTTTGAAGATATTTTCACACAGGATGAAAACGGAGAAATTCTCTGCGACTATTCGCTCTGTGATGAACGGATTGATTATCTTTTATCCAGAAATTTTAAACCCATGATTGCATATGCAGGCATTCCGGCATTTTTAGCACGCGACAGCAGCGAGCAGTCCAGTATGTCAAACGGAAAAACACGCTATAAGGGAAAAATGTGGATCACCTCTCCCCCAAAGGACTACAAGCTTTGGGAAACGCTTTGCCGGCTCTTTACCGAGCATATTCTGGCAAGGTACGGACAGAACGAGGTGGAAACCTGGTATCTGCACTGCTTTAACGAGCCGGATATTCCCGGATTCTTTATTGCAGGCGACTGGGATTTGCATTATGAGGAGCGCGTTTTTGAATACTGCAAGCTCTACGAGGGCTTTTTATCCGGCATTACCTCCGTTTGCACCTCCCTGCACCTTGGCGGCTGCGCTGCTGCCACTCCTCCGTTTTTAGAGCGGTTTTTGCAATATGTAACAAAAAACAACCTCCGTCTTGACTATGTGAATTTCCATATCTACGGAACAGACCCGATGAAAGCGCAAAGCGGAGAAAAACCGGTTTCGATTGACAGTCATTTTCAGGTGAACGATACCTATTACCGCATCATCCGAAAATATCTCTCTCCCAAAACCGAAGTGGTTGTGGATGAATGGGGCGCTTGCAGTCACGGATTTTTTAAAGCCTCCCAATACCCGGTGACTCTTTTCCGGGAAACCGAAAAATTTTCCGCTTATTTCTTTCTGCTGATTGAGCGGTATTTAAAACAGGTCGACCGTCCGGGAAAACTGATGATCTGTCTTTCCGGTCAGCATGAGATGACCTCGGAATTTGAGGGATTCCGGAATTTCTTCTCGCTGAATTTTATCAAAAAGCCGATTTATAATGCCTTTATTTTAGCCGGAAAATTCGGAGAAAACCTTTTAGAGAGTTCAGCCTGTGAAGAAAATCAGACGGTCATTGCAACCAAAGATAAGGACGGAAAGCTGATATTCTCCCTCACCTATGCCGCGCCGGAGCTCTGCGAAACGCTCGAACCGAAAGAACAGAAAATCCGGATTGAGGGAATTGGCGCAGGAGAAAAACAAGTAACCGTCTGGACGATTGACCCAGAACATACCAATCCGTATGCCGTTGCTAAAAAGAAAGGCTATCCGGAAAAGCTGAATGCAGAACAGATCGAAGAACTAAGAGCAGTCGGCATCTTAAAGCCGCAAACATTGACTGTTCAGGCAGAAAATTCTCTGGAGCTAACCTTGAAATTACTGCCCAACAGCGTACATCTGATTGAAGTGGAAAATTAGTTTTTTCAAATTTCTGATTGCTTTTTTTCAGAAAATCCTTTATAATAGAACATAAAGGGAGGATTTTCATGAGGATTTTAGGAATTGATTATGGAGACAGCCGGATTGGAGTGGCGGCAAGCGACCTGTTAGGTTTCACCGCGCAGGGAATCCGGACGATTCAGAACAAAGGCAGAAAAAGCGTTTTAGAAGAATTTTCAAAAATTCTTGCAGAATATCAACCGGAGAAAATTGTTTTGGGATTACCGAAAAATATGGACGGTACATTAGGGTTTCGCGCAGAAGCCACCTACCGCTTTGCAGAGGACTTAAAAACCGTATATCCGGGCGAAATTATCTATTGGGATGAACGGCTTTCCACCGTCGGTGCAGCGCGCTTTTTAAATGAAACAAATACGCGCGGAAAAAACCGGAAAAAGGTGATTGACACCGTTTCCGCCTGCATTATTTTAGAGGGATACTTAAATTCGGAGGATGCAAAAAAAGGCACAGACCGTTCAGGGACTTAACTGTCTTGAATGACACTCCAAACGCGCCGCTCGGAGTACACCAGTACTCCGAGCGGCGCGTTTAAAGTATTCTGCTTTAGGAAACTATTCTAATTCCACAAAGCAAAAGCCATGTGGCAGAATGTCAAAGCGCAGTTCGCGCACAATTCCATCTACTTTTACCGATTTTATTTCCTGTTCGCTTTTGACGTTATAATCATCCGGCATGAAAAGCCGGACAGACACTTCGTGAGCAGTCCGCTCCTGATTATCAAAGGGTGAATAATCAATTGCCAGCAGCATTCTTTTGCCGTGCTCATCTTCAAAGAGCGTGATACCAACACCGTCTCCGACTGCACACGGATCGGAAAGTGTTTTTACAAGCTGTGTGATTGCTTTCCGGATCAGCTTTCCGACAACAAAGCAGCCTTTTGAATCCCCCATCGGCGCATGCGCATATTTCACCGCACCGTCAATGCTGCCGCCGCGGCTGCCGGTATAAAGTTCCGGATAGATTGCAAGCGCAGGGAAATATAATAAAACCGTCATGGTTGTAAACGCACCGCGGTAGGTCTGATAGGAGCAGGAGAACGGATAATCCTCAAACACCGCAAACCCATCATAATATTCCCGGCATAAATCCTCATTCATCGGAAAACCAAAATATTTCAAAGCGTCATAGCTCATGGTCGAGTGGTTGTATTGCGGAAGCGGACCGTAGATGGCACGTTTCACGTTCGGATTTTTTTCTCTTAATTCACGGTTATGTTTTTTCACAAGTTCATCCAGTCTCTGATTGATATATTCCATCAGTTCCTCTCCGCAAACCCGCACAAACTCCAGATAATTTTCTTCTGTCACCTGATCTGCGCCGATTTTGTAGCTGACCGGATATTCCGGATGTTCCCTTAAGAAATCCTCTAACAGTTCCTTAACCGCCGGATAATGATAAAACCAGCCGTTCCAATGATCCACTCTGTTCGGAAACAAACCGTATGCCCCCAACGGGTCACAATCGGTATTTACTCCGGTATGGAACAGATAGTCCGCATTCCGGATTGTCTGATCGTGCTTTGGGGACAGGTAATCGTTGCAGGTACGGATGGCAAGCCAGGCAAACCAGGTTCTTCCAAACATTTTGGTATACCGCCAAACCTCCCGTTCCTCTGCCTCTACCGGTGTGTTGGAAACGCAGGCATAATAATGTCCGGCATCGCAGGACGGCATCGGATTCCACAAATCAAACGAATTTCGGGCAAGCTTTTTCTGCTCATTATTCATAGAGAACATAAACGGCAGTCCGCTTTCTAACGGAGGACACAAACCGGAATCCGGGTCGAACACTTCAAATGCATGTTTGATTTTCCGGTACTCATTCTCTCCATAAAGCACAGTAAAGACAATTTGATACACCCCTACCTTACGGTTTTTGAAGTGTGCACGGCTCACAATTTCAAACTGTCCGTTCGAAATCTCTCTCGAGGTACACGCTGTAGAAACCGTCTCTA
>CAKSJF010000031.1 GCA_934462945.1 uncultured Clostridia bacterium
GACGGATCCTGTGCTTCCAGGAAAAGCATTTGTGCAATGACAGAGCTTGCAGATGCGTCAGTCACTTCTTCACCAAGAAAAATAATCCGATCCGATAATAGCCGCGAAAAGATATCATAACTCCGCTCTCCGCGATTGGTTTGTTCTATAACATAGGGAATAATATTCATACTAATTCTGCTCCTTTTCAGATGATAATGCGCGCGATCTCCACCGTCACGATTTTCAACACCGCGCCGCCTGACATCACGTAGAACCAAACCTCACGTGCATGTTGTGTCTTTGCAATGGGTGTGGCGACGGCGGCTATTATAATCAGCAGTGCACCGACACAGCCGACAACGGTAGGAACGCTGAACAGCGGAAAAATCCCCGCCGTACAGCTGCCATCAATCGTGTGCTGAATGGTCTTATCCAAACCGTCCCGCGCTGCCGCAAAGCAGCAGATAACAAGACCGAAAATCAGTACCGCCGCACTCCTGCGTCCCCAATATTGAATAATTGCATGATGAAAGACCGAATAACCGATAAACCCAAGCAGTGCAAGAATCATTAGCGTTGTGGCTGCGGTAACGGCATTTCCAAAATAAAGTTTCATAATGTTTTTCCCGGCTTTCTATAACTTGATTCGATTTTCCTAATAAAGCGGTCAATGTGTGCACTCAGCATCGGCGCAATGCTTTTTTTCTCGGTTGCCCCATCGTAAACGCTGTAAAGCAGGAACATCGGACCATAAAATTCAAGCGCCAACTGCATCGCAGCAGCATCTGAATCCGTCAGCTTTCGGAAAATTGCCGCCATATACTCGGTGGGGCCGGTCGCCAGATAATCGTGATAAAGCTTGGCAAGCTTTTGATCACGATATTGCTCTAATGTCAACATTTTTCGGAAATTTGAGGGAAAATGCTCCTTCGTCCAATGGTCAAACTGTGCCATGGCGTAGGCACGGATCTTTTCGATTGGCGTGTGCAAATAAGCTTCCGCAAAACCGTCCGGCTCCGTTTCCGGCATTTCATATTCTTCTGCCCGTTCATAATCCATTTGGTTCATCCGTTCCACAATGCTGTCCAGTATCTCCTGCTTGCTCGTATAATGCTTATACAAAGCACCTTTAGTAATTCCAAGTCCCTTGGCAATATCGCTCATAGAAGTTCCCAAATATCCGCTCTGTGCAAATAGTTCAAGTGCTGTTTCCAAGATGCGCTCTTTCGTATCTCCTGCCATAATTTCACTCCTTAAATAACAGTAACCGTTCGGTTACTATTATTATAGCAAACGATCGGTTACTTGTCAATGGTTTTTGAAAAATTTTTAATAATCATCAAAAAGATTGTATTGACACTGTCAGATGTGCTGCACCAAAAGCGGTCATAATAATCGCAGCAGGAAGGTTATGTAACCAAACAGTAGCACACAAAAAGT
Organism: uncultured Clostridia bacterium; assembly: GCA_934462945.1. Taxonomy (GTDB): domain Bacteria; phylum Bacillota; class Clostridia; order UBA1381; family UBA1381; genus RQCD01. Next base: position 1,423 of record CAKSJF010000031.1, read on the forward strand.
AAAACACCGGGAACACCGCAAGCGGCATTGGCACAAAGAAAAATGTGCGGTTCAGCAGGGCAATCTTCCGTCCGCTGACAAAATAGCGGATCCATGCGGCATAGTATAACATTAAGAATATGACCGCAAGAAAAAGCCATACACTTATAAATTGAATTGATTCTCTGCTCACTAAAAAAGTGATTGCAAACAAATAGCCGGCACGGCTGATTTTTTCTACAATTTCTACCCAATGTGTAACGGTCACAGTTTTCTCGATCTTTTCAGTCGGAGGAAGAGCAACATAAGCGATATTAATCAGCATTGGCAAAACAAAGACTATAAGCCCAATCCATGAAAAAGACACCTTTAAATTCATAAATCAACACCTGCTTTCATTGCAAATTAACCGTATATTTTCCCCCAACGTTCTTTGGTCATTACATTTGTATGTCCTACCCTCACCTCATTTAAAAGCGGAACAGGCACATCGTTACAGGTATGATGAAAAACAAACCCCAGTTTTTCCTGCACTCGTTTTGATTTTATATTTCCGTCATAATAACCACACCATACAGTCGTCATACCAAGCTCCTCAAACCCATGCCGCAGCAATGCACGGGCGGCTTCGGGAATATAACCTTTTCCCCAAAACGGCTGTCCGAGCCAATATCCAAGTTCGCACTCATCATCACGCTCTGTCATATCTGTGTGTCCATTCAGCTTTAATTCCACAGCGCCGATTGCAATGTTGTTTTCCTTTTCGCAAACAGCATAACACTCCGCTCCGTTAAACACATTTTTTATGACATCCAGGCTTTCCTCCACACTTTTGTGCGGCGGCCATCCTGCAATTGGTCCCACTTCCGGATTCTTTGCATATTCAAATAAGCTGTCTGCATCCGCCTCAGTCCATTTTCTCAAAATTAATCTTTCTGTTGTAATCATTATCTATACCTCAACCAACGGCTTTTTGTTAAAAATAACCGTTTTTCTTTCATTGATATTTTTGCCACACCACGAATAACCATCAAAAACCTCCTGATGCCCGACAAAATATGTCAGTGCGTATCAAGTGCAAAGGTACATTCAATGTGCCAAAGATAAAACCCCGTTGTTCACAACTACCGTTTAATAAGAGCTCTTGCTATATTTATATTATACCTACCGAATGGTCGTTTGTCAATTATTTTTTAATTTTAGGGGACGATGCAGGCATCGTCCCCTATGGAAATACAAAGAATATACAGTTGATTCAAAAACCATGTGAAAAAACGCAAGAAAGCGGAAAATTATTTTAACACGGAAATTGCTTCTGTAATTTTTTTTTCATAAGCCTCCATGCCGTATTTATCGACTTCCTTTTTATTTTTTTCGCCATGGGTCAGGCAGCCTGCACCGCCGATACAACCGCCGACGCATGCCATGCCCTCGATAAAGTTTGCATCCAGCACATTTTTACTTTTCTTCAAAAGCGCCACCTTGCATGCTTCAATTCCGTCGCAGGCAATCGGATTGACATCAAAGTCATAGCCATGCTCTTTCATGCCCTCTTTCATCGCATCCGAAAGACCGCCGCTCCGGGCAAAGATTCTTCCGAAATAGGACGCATTATCCAGAACGTCCTCCGAAAGCTCGGTAATCTCCATATCCCGGCTGTCAAACAGCGCCTGTAATTCCTCAAAGGTGATGCAAGCGTCCACATAAGGCTTGACCTCCGGCTTCTGCACCTCCATCTTTTTCGCTGTACACGGACCGATAAAGACAACCTTTGCAGTCTCATCCTTTTCCTTAATATACTTTGAAATCATCGCCATCGGCGAAAGGTTATGCGAAATATTCGGAACAAGCTCCGGGAAATTTTTATGCACATAGTCCACAAATGCCGGACAGCAGGAGCTTGTTAAAAATCCCTTATCGCAAAGCTCCTGTGCCTCTGCAAAGGCAACCATGTCTGCCCCCAGCGCCGCCTCAATGACTGTGTAAAAGCCTAATTCTTTCAGTCCGGAAATCACCTGTCCCAGCTTGGCATAGGTAAACTGACTGGAAATGGACGGAGCGACCACTGCATAAACCTTATATTCCTGATTCTTCTTGCTGTTCCGAATCAGATCAATCACGTTTAAGATAAAGGATTTGTCTGTGATTGCACCAAACGGACACTGATACACGCATGCACCGCAGGCGATACATTTCTCATTGTCGATTTTTGCCGCCTTATTCTCGTTCATCGAAATTGCCTTGATTTTGCAGGCACTCTGACAGGGACGCTTGCGGTTCACAATTGCCGTAAACGGGCAGACCTTCGCGCACGCGCCGCAGTCCACACATTTCGATTTATCAATATGCGCCACATGCTGATGGTCAAAAGAAATTGCACCTCTCCGGCAGACATCCTCGCACCGGTGTGCCAGACAGCCGCGGCATGCGTTTGTGACCTCATAGCCGCCCATCGGACATTCGTCGCACGCTGCCTCAATCACTTCAATCACATTCGGATTTTCCGGATCTCCGCCCATGGCAAGCTGCACACGGTCGGCAACAATCGCGCGTTCCTTATACACACAGCAACGCATGGTGGGAACATTTCCGGGAATAATTTTTTTCGGGATATTTAAAAGGTTTGCTGAAATTGTGCCATCCCATGCCTCGCGCGCCACCTCGCGCAGTACTTTATATTTTAAATGCTGTACCTTGGTATCAAATTTTCTCATACGAACCCCCCATTTCGTCCGATTAGAAATAGCTTACTTTAATTCGTTTTCCCATTTGCTTTAAGCACTTGGAAAGCTCCTCCACCAGATTCATCTTAATATTAAAATTAATTGGAAGATCCGGATTCTGGTGTGCCGGATTGACTGCTCTGCCGACATAGAAATCAATATCGGTTGCCTCCTCAAACAGCAGGCGGCAGATTAAGGACGCTCCATCCTTTTTATAACCCCAATGCTCATAGCTTTCATTTCCGGAAAGATAGTCTTTTGCATATTGCAGTACCTTATTAATGGTGATCACACCTTCGGTCACAAGGTCTACTCCCTCGATTTCCGCAATCGGCGGAACATCCGATACCTCAAAATGCAGACTCGGCTTTACTTCCTTGCCTAAAAACTTTGCCGCAATTGAGGAGGTTGTTCCTCCGCAGACAATATGCTTTCCCTCCTTGGAGAAAAAGAGCGCCATCATGCGGTTGGCATCATCCCGGTTCCGGGGCGGACCAAACAGGAGATTCACCGGAGCGCGTTTCCGGATACGGACAACGCATGCCGTTGCGTCATCTCCCGGCTGTCCGCCGTAGAGCTTGTAGCACTCGTCCACCAGAATGGTGGCAAGGGTTTTTGCCGTAAAGCCGCCTGCCGTCAGCGGTTCTAAAAATTCAATAATGTCCTCTCTTTTCCATCCGAAATTGTATTCTGTTCCGATTCCGGCATGCGGACAACCGTCGCTCATTGCAACAAAAATATCGTCCTCCTGTAAATGAATTACAGATTTATAGAGTGTTTTTCCGTCTATACTCATTTCGGATTTCGGATAGTCATAATTCTGATTCTCCCGATACATAATCACATGCGGATTATCATACTGAATTAACTCCGCCGTCGTGTTGTTAATCAGGTGAATAATTGTAAAGGTGGAATATGCCACACCGCGCACCGAGCAGATCGGAAGTGTGGCGGCAATGGTAGAAACACATTCCTCCAGCTCCATTCCCTCTGCCATCATAGTCGAAATAATTTTTGAGGTCAGCGTGGACAGGATGCTTGCTTTCACACCGCTCCCCAGTCCGTCCGCTAAAACGATCACCGAGGAATTTTCATCCTGCTCCACAATATCCACATGATCGCCGCAAAGCTGCTCTCCGTAGTGGTTAATACTTTTATATCCAATGTCTGCACACAGATTATTCATCGGCGATCGTCTCCTTCAGCTTGGTCAGTGCGATTTTGGTTTCTGCTGCCGTCTCACCCAAAAGGGATGCAATCTCCTGCACAATCCGCATCTGCTTGTCCACAACCTTATCTGTAATTTCCACCGTCTGACGGCTGATGCTTTCTTTCTTCTCGCGCACATGCTCCTCCTCGGTAATATCGCGCATAATGCAGATAATCAGCTTATACTCCTTATCGTATACAATCGTCTGTTCCACATAGCGTTTATACTCAGCCAGATACACGCGCTTGTCCCGGATGTCTTTTCCTGTTCCGAATACCTCCATAAACGGCTTTGGATCTAAAATGCGCACCACTAAATCTCCCAAAATGTCCTGGGCACGCTTTAAATTCAGCATTTTTAATGCCGCATGGTTAATTTGCTGCACCTCCAGCGCCTCATTTAATACAATCAGTCCGTTTGGTGTGTTTTTTACAATTGTATCCGAAAAGCTTTCCGCCTTATCCTTTAAAAACGGCAGGCACATTGAAATTTCCGCTTTTCCCTGATAGATTGCCGCCGCCTTTTCGCGGCAGGTGTTATAGCCGCACGAACCGCAGTTCAGCTCATCCGACGGCTTGAATTTTCCCATTTGCCGCAGAATTTCTGCAATTTCTGTTTCACTCGGCGGCTGAAGCTTTTTCTCAATCACAGTAAATGTCTTTTTAAGACTCAGAGAATCCGGCTGCTCCACAGGGAAATCCTTTTTCCCGGCAGATTCCGAAACAGCAATATAGTCCCGGACAGGCGAGCGGTGGAATTTTTCCATCACCGGACCGCCAACACAGCTGCCGACGCATGCCGACATTTCAAGAAAACATTTATGGATTTTCCCTTCTTCAATCTCTTTTAGCGCCGCCATACAGTTTTCCACACCGTCAATGGCAAGATAGGTGTAGCCGGGAAGTCTCTCCGCCATCGTTTTTAAAATCCCGCCAGTGGTCGGGAAAAAACGCGCGCGGCTTTCCTCCTCGTATCTGCGGTTCTGCTCCAGCTCCACATTTTTATCACGAAGCCATTTTGTCAGTTCGTCAAAGGTTAAAACCGCATCCACAATGCCCTCATAATACGCCGCCTCATCCTTTTTTGCAACGCACGGACCGATAAAGACCGTCTTTGCCCCGGGGTGCTGCTCCTTGATCCTCCGGCAGTGCGCCTGCATCGGAGACAGGACATTTGCAAGATAGGGAAGCTCTCTGGGGAAATATTTTTGAATTAGAAGATTGACCGAATGGCAGCAGGAGGAAATTAAAACGTCCCGATTCTCCTCCGCAAGCATCCGCTCATATTCTGTTTTGACAACGGTTGCACCCACAGCAGTCTCCTCTGCATCTGCAAATCCAATCTGCTTTAACGCTTTTTTCATCGCCTCAATCCCCACACCCTCATAATTGGCGATAAAGGACGGGGCAATGCTTGCATACACCGGTGCGCCGCTCTCCAAAAGCACTTTTACCTTTTCAGTTTCGTCTACAATCTGCTTTGCATTCTGCGGACAGACTACAAAGCATTGTCCGCACAAAATACACTCGTTTCCAATAATATATGCCTGATTCCCGGAGAAACGAATTGATTTGACAGGGCAATGCCGGATGCATTTGTAGCAGTTCTTACAATTAGACTTTTTCAGCGTCAGGCAATCCGCCATATTGTTTCCCTCCGTTTCCTCAATTGAGCGCATTTAAAACATGCTCTGTGAAAAATTCGGAAACTGTCTCCGGACAGACAGAATAAAATTCTCCGTCCACCGTCACACAGACACCCTCCTGACAGCGACCCATGCAGAATGTGCCGGAAAGCTCCACCTGATCATTCAGATTATGCTCCGAAACAAGGCTCTGCAAGCCCTCAACCACCTGCCGCGACCCTTTAATATGGCAGGATGAACCGATACAGATTGTGATTTTCATATCCCATACCTCCTTTTTTATAGGTTCCTTTGTTATTATCTTAACAAGCATTTTTTTATTTGTAAATTGTTTATTTTAAATAACAGGTATATCAAAAATGATATAACTAAAACGCTGCTCGCTTGGAACGACATAACTCCGTTAAAAAGATTTGATCCAGCTCGGATAAACGGTAGTCCTTTCGGTGTACAATCAAATCCTTATATTTTTTCATATTTTCCCGACAGGGAAGCTGCACCAGTCCAAACCGGTCTAACAGCTTTTGCGGAACAGGAGAAACCCACATAAAGGTTTCGGGATTTTTGGAAAGCAGTTCAAACTGGCTGGCACGCTCAAACACATAGATTCTTCTGCCGGCATGATACGGAAGTTCCTCTTTTTTCACCTCGGCAAACGGAACAGACGGCATGCTCGGATCTGCATGCGCAATCTCAATACCGCCCTCCAAATCCTCAAAAAAGATTTCTTTCTTTTTAGAAAGCGGATTTTCTTTGCTCAGCGCCAATACATACTGAAATTCCGTGATCAGTTCATAGGTCAACCCTTTTTCCTCTAATAGTTTCTTATAATACCGGTCAAAATGGGAGGCATAGCGGATAATCCCTAACTTGTAATCCGCCTCTGTGATATTTTTAATCGTTCTTGCAGAGTTGGTTTCCTTATAAAAAACCTCTGCCTCCGTTTCCTTGCCAAGCGAAAGCGAAAAGCTTGCAAATGCGTCCGAAATATAGCTTGCACGCGGTACAGAAATGGAAAAACGCTTTTTATTCTCCGCGCTTTTCTGAAACATCGCCTCCACCTCGTCCACCTGCTTTAAGATGGTATTGGCATAGCGCAAAAACGTTTCCCCGTCCGGCGTGGGAACCATGCCCTTTGCACTCCGGGTAAAAATTTTCACACCGAGTGAAAGCTCCAATTCCTTAATTGCCCGGCTTAAATTCGGCTGATTCATCAGAAGTGTTTCCGCTGCTTTGTTAATCGAACCGCACCGCGCCACCTCAACTGCGTATTTCATATGCAGAATATTCATAAAAGCTCCCCCTTTTTCTAAGCTTCAACCGAATGAAAGACGTCTGCCACCTCAGCAATACTGATATAGGCAAGCGGATCAGTTTCGTGTACCAGCTCTTTCATTTTTCCGATCTGAAATCGGTTTAACACAACATAAAGCACCGTTTTTTCCCGGTTAGAATAAAAACCCCTTGCCTGCGTCATGGTGATGCCGCATTCAAAGGCAGCGGAGACTGCTGCGGCAACCTCCTGCGGTTTTTCGGTGACAATCGTTGCCGCCTTGGAACGGTCGATACCCTCAACGATAAAGTCGACCGTCTTTAAGGCTGCGCCATAGGTCACAATCGAATAAAGCGGCAGAATCCAGCTGTCTAAAATGATTCCGCAGACGATATACAAAAGCACGTTATATGCCATCACAAACGTACCGACTGTGATTCCAAGCTTTTTTGCAAAAATCACCGCCATAACCTCAATCCCGTCCATTGCTCCGCCATAGCGGATTGCCATACCGCTCCCGATACCGGAAATCAAGCCTCCGAACAGTGCGCAGAGCAATAAATCCGACCCGGCTAAAGGCGACGCCACACTGACATCCACCGGCAGAATATCGGTGATCAGCCACGCGCTGACCGAATAGATCACAACCGTATAGATTGCATAAACGGTAAAACTTGCTCCCTGCCGTTTCAGACCGTAGAGAAAGAGCGGAATATTTAAGAGTACCAGAAAAACCGACAGACTCCAGGGTGTAATCTGGGAAAGCAGAATGGATGTGCCGGAAATTCCGCTGTCGTAAAGGTTCACGGGTGCAATAAAAATTGTGACGCCGATCGCGTTAATAATGCCTGCCAGTGTCAGCAGGATAAAATTTTTCACTTTGAACACAGACTTTCCTCCTCTTTCTGCGCAAAAGGGGCTGTCGATCTCTCGCAGCCCCCCGCAAAACAATATTTATTTCTCTTCGTGATTCCATGCATACATAGACCGTATTTCTGCGCCGACTTTTTCTAACTGATGCTCTTTCTTTAAGCGTCTTGTTGCGTTAAAGTGCGGACGGTTAACTGCATTTTCTGCAATCCAGCTCTTTGCAAACGTACCGTCCTGAATTTCGGAAAGTACCTTTTTCATCTCTTTCTTGGTTTCCTCTGTGATAATCCGCTTGCCGATTTCGTAATCGCCATATTCTGCGGTATCGGAAATTGAATATCTCATTCTGGAGAAACCGCCCTCATAGATCAGATCTACAATCAGCTTCATCTCGTGAATACATTCAAAATATGCATTTCTCGGATCGTAGCCTGCCTCTACCAGTGTTTCAAAGCCTGCCTGCATCAGCGCAGTAACACCGCCGCATAAAACTGCCTGCTCACCGAACAGGTCGGTTTCAGTTTCTGCACGGAAAGTTGTTTCCAGAACAGCCGCTCTTGCACCGCCGATGCCTGCTGCATAAGCAAGTCCCAGATCGAGCGCCTTACCGCTTGCATTCTGATGTACCGCAATCAGGCACGGAACACCCTTTCCTGCCAGATACTCGCTCCGAACCGTGTGACCCGGACCTTTCGGAGCAATCATGATAACATCCACATTTTCCGGCGGAACAATCTGCTGAAAATGAATGTTAAAGCCATGTGCAAAGGCTAAAATCTTGCCCTCGCAAAGATTCGGCTCAATGCTCTTTGCATAAATTTTTGCCTGCCGCTCGTCCGGAACAAGCATCATAATAAGATCTGCCTGCTTTGCCGCCTCGCTCACACTGTAAACGGAAAGTCCGGCTGCCTCTGCCTTTGACTTTGACTTACTGCCCTCATACAAGCCGACAATGACATCCACACCGCTGTCCTTTAAATTCAGCGCATGTGCATGACCCTGGCTGCCGTAACCGATAATTGCTACTTTTTTACCCTTTAATAATCCCAAATTACAATCTTCCTGATAATAAATGTTTGCCATAATAAAATCTCTCCTTTATACCTTTAATGTATTTGCTCCGCGCTCTAAGGCAATCATGCCGGTACGCGCGATTTCCTCCACACCGTACGGTTCCAGAATCTGCAAAAACGCTTCAAGCTTTGATTCGTTTCCTGTCAGCTCTGCTGTGATGGTAGTACGCGACAAATCCACGATTTTTGCCCGGAATACCTCAGCAATCTGAATCACATCGCTGCGGTTTCTTGCCGTTGTTCTGATTTTTACCAAAAGCAGTCCACGCTTTACCACCTCATCGCTGCGCAGCGTTTTAATTTTGATCACGTCCACAAGCTTATTCAGCTGCTTTGCAATCTGTTCAATCGTTGCTGCATCACCCAGCACCTCTATGGTGATTCTGGAGATTGTTTCGTCCTGCGTCACACCCACTGCCAGGGAATGAATGTTAAAGCCGCGCCGTGAAAACAGTCCGACCACCTTTGAAAGCACACCTGCATGGTTTTCTACTAAAACGGATAATGTGTATTTTTCCACTATGCCTTGCCTCCCTCCGAAAGCATTTTGTCATTGAGCGCAGCGCCGGTCGGTTCGTACGGGTTCACCGATACCACCACCAGATATGCGCCCTCTGCCGCTATCATTCTGTCGATGGCTGCATTGACTTCGTCATTTTTTTTGATTTCCTCCGCCGGGATACCGTATGCCTTTGCCAACATGCAGAAATCCGGGTCGCCATTAAGTTCAACTGCATGATAGTTGGATTTGTATTTTAAGCATTGCAGCTCATGCACCATACCAAGACGGTGGTTCTCAAACAGCACCATCTTGACAGGAAGATTCCACTGCTGCATGGTTGCCAGCTCGCAGAAATCCATCTGAAAGCTGCCGTCACCCATCACTGCGATCACACAGTTTGCGCCTGCTGCCTTCGCTCCGATGGCTGCCGGGAGTCCGTAGCCCATTGTTCCGAAGCCTGCCGAGGTGATAAACCGGCGCGGATTTTGAAAGCAATAGTTGTCTGCAACCCAGATCTGATTTTGTCCGACCTCCGTTGCGATATATGCCTTATCTTTTGTTTTTTCTGATAACCGGTGGATAAAGTATTCCGGATTGACAAATCCGTTTTCCTCCGGTTTATAGAGTGTTTTTTCCGGACGTCTCTCCTCCGCAGAAGAAGTCCAGTCCTGCGGCGGCTCATAATCCGCAAAAAACGGAAGCAGCCTGGAAAGTACATATTTTAAATCCCCGACCACCGGAACGTCCGCTTTCAGATTTTTCCCGATTTCCGCCGGATCAATATCCACATGAACCAGCTTTGCGCGCCGCTCCAGGCCTTTGGTGTTTGCAATGGAACGGTCGCCCAGACGTGCGCCTAATACAACCACAAGATCTGCACGGGACAGCAGCTGGTTTGCCTGCTTTTTGCCGTGCGAACCGATCATGCCGTAATAAAGCGGATGATCACACGGAAGAACTCCCAGTCCTGTCATGGTGGAAACCACCGGTACCCGGAGTTTTTCCGCAAATTTTTGAAACTCTTTGCATGCCTTTGAGATGACAATGCCGCCGCCTGCTAAAATGACAGGTCTTTTTGCTGCGGAAATTGTAGCCGCCGCCTTTTTGATCTGCGCCTCGTTTGTTCTCTCCACAAACCGGTATCCGCGGATCTGCATAGGTTCTTTCTTTTCCGGATAGTTAAATCTTTGCTCTAAAATATCCATCGGCATATCGATCAGGACAGGTCCCGGCCTGCCGGTTTTTGCAATATAGAACGCTTCGCGGATAATCCGCGGAATATCGCGTCCGTCCTTAATTAAGTAGTTATGCTTGGTAAACGGCATGGTCGCACCTGTGATATCGACCTCCTGAAATGCATCCGAGCCAACCATGCCGGATGCTACCTGTCCTGTCAGCGCAACAATCGGAACAGAATCCATATATGCCGTAGCAATTCCCGTAATCAGATTGGTTGCCCCCGGACCGGAGGTTGCTGTGCAGACACCAACCTCTCCCGAAACCCTGGAATAGCCGGATGCCATATGTGCCGCCCCCTGCTCATTCCGGACAAGAATATGCCGGATATCTGAGGAAGCGAGCCGGTCGATAAGCGGACAGTTTGCCGCTCCCGGATAACCAAATATTACGGATACTCCATTTTCCTCTAATGTCCTCACTGCCATTTCTGCGCCGGTCAGAATCAATCAAAACGCCTCCTTTTATCCTTGACGCTGTGTCGGCTTTCAGCCGGTATGCGTCTGTATTTTTTCTTATAGCTTTTTAAGCCTGTTTCTTCTGCTTTTGTTCGGATATGAAAAAAGCAAGTTTCTGTTCATTGGTAATGAGCATATATACTATTATTTTAACGCAATCCCGGAAATTTGTCAACTAATTCCTATCGAAAGTAGCAGATCTTTTATAAAAAATTTTCTTAAAAAAACAGAAAAGGTTCAATTTTTCCGAAAATTTTACGTTTTTTGCTTTCTCAAAATCTAATACTTTACAATTCGGAAAAAATGTTGTATAATATAAGAAAAAAAAACGAGGAGGATTTATCATGGAAATTTCAGTAACGAAAACAACCACGCCGAAGCAAAAGCCGATGGATCAGTCCAAGCTTGGTTTCGGACAATTCTATACAGATCATATGTTTATCATGAACTATGATGCCGGAGAGGGCTGGCACGACGCAAGAATCGTTCCCTATGCTCCCATTCCCTTAGACCCTGCGGCTATGTGCCTGCACTACGGTCAGGAGGTATTCGAGGGCATGAAGGCATATAAAACCGAGGACGGACAGGTTCAGCTCTTCCGCCCGGATCGGAATATGGCGCGTCTGAACGTATCAAACGAGCGTCTTTGTATTCCTTTGATCGATGAGGAATTTTGTACAGAGGCAATCAAAAAATTAGTTGCCGTAGACGCAGACTGGATTCCGACCGCGCCCGGCACATCCCTGTACATCCGTCCGTTTATTATTGCAGTAGACGCACATGTCGGTGTGCACGCAGCAAAGCATCTGCTCTTTATCGTGATTTTGTCTCCGGTTGGCGCATATTATCCGAACGGCTTAAATCCGGTGGATATTTATGTGGAGCAGAAGTATGTCCGCGCAGTAAAAGGCGGCATGGGCTTCACCAAAACCGGCGGAAACTATGCAGCGTCCTTAAAGGCACAGGATGAGGCAGAAAAAATCGGCTATACACAGGTTCTCTGGCTGGACGGTGTAGAACGGAAATATATCGAAGAAGTCGGCACAATGAACGTATTCTTTGTAATCGGCGATGAAGTGGTAACACCGGAATTATCCGGAAGTATTCTCTCGGGTGTCACCAGAATGTCAGTCATTGAACTTTTACGGCATAAAGGCTACAAGGTTTCCGAGCGCAGAATTTCCGTGCAGGAATTATTCGACGCACACGACAACGGAACGCTCAAAGAATCCTTTGGAACAGGTACAGCAGCTGTCATCTCTCCGATCGGCTCTTTCGAGTGGAACGGCAGAAAAATCAAGGTTGCAGACGGCGGTATCGGCGAAATTTCACAAATGCTCTATGATACCTTAACCGGGATTCAGACCGGAAAAATCAAGGACGAATTCGGCTGGACAGTCCGTATCTGATAGAAAACAACTGCAAAAAAGACTTCTCCCCCTCGGAGAAGGCTTTTTTGTGTTTTATGGGATATGCCACAACAAAATGAAAGGAGGGAGCAGCTATCAAGGTTATTATTGCAGAAAAACCCAGTCTTGCGCGGAATATTGCAGACAGCATCGGCAAGCTTTCGCGCCGGGACGGATATTTTGAGGGCGGAGACTATATTGTGACCTGGGTATTCGGTCATTTATTTTCCTTAGCCGATATTGAAACCTACCGTCCCAGCACAAAAAAATACTGGTCAATGGAGAATCTCCCCTGCTTTCCGGAAACCTTTCAGTTTGAATTAAAAAAAGGCGCGGATCACAAGGTAGATCCGGGTGTGCGCCGTCAGTTTTCCTTAATTTCCGATCTGGTGAACCGCGAGGACGCGGAAATGATTGTGAATGCCGGAGACGCAGACCGCGAGGGTGAAATCATCGTCCGGATCTGTGTGGAAAAGGCGTTGAAAACGAAAAAGCCGTTTTGCCGGCTTTGGCTTCCCGACCAGACCCCCGAAACCATCCGGGCGGCGCTTTCCGAAATGAAAGACGAATCGGAATATGAAAATTTAGCAAACGAGGGATTTGCGCGCACCTATATTGACTGGCTCTACGGTGTGAATCTGACGCGCTATGCCACCCTCCGCCACGGCTCTCTGCTGCGCGTGGGGCGCGTGATTGTTCCGATTGTAAAAGCCATTTACGACCGGGACATGGCAATCCGGAATTTCGTTCCCGAGCCGTACTTTGCAATTGTCAGCAAAGCAGAGACAAACGGCGAAATGATTGAGCTTACAAGCAAGCAGAAATTTTCCAAAGAGGAACTGCATAAGGCAGAGGAACTGTGCAAAAGCTATAACGAAGCAGACGCAACCGTGACGGCGAAGAAAAAGAAAAAGGATAAGCTTGCTCCCGGCAAGCTCTATTCGCTCACCAAGCTGCAAAACGTCTTGGGAAAGAAATATAAAATGTCGATGGCAGACAGTCTGAAAATTGTGCAGGGGCTTTATGAAAAAGGCTATGTGACTTATCCGCGAACCAATTCGGAGTATTTGGCAACCGCCGAGCAGGATAAGGTGAAAAAGATTATTGCCGCCGTAGCAAATCTGGGATATAACGTTGCATTCCGGTTTCATAAAACCATTTTTGACGACAGCAAAATCGAATCCCATTCCGCACTCACACCGACCTATAAAATTCCGGATAAGAACGCACTTTCCGAGGACGAATTTAAGGTGTACAGCGCCATTATGCGCCGGTTTGCGGCGGTATTCTGCGCAGAGGAATGTCTGATCGAGCGTACTGAAATTACCATTGATGTGGGAGATCTGGAGCAATTTACGCTCAAGGGCGCAGTCATTCTACAGGCAGGATGGACAAAATACGACGATGCGAACCGCAAAAACAAAATTCTTCCCAAGCTTGAAAAGGGTGATCGGATCAATACGGCATTTGCCCCGGTGGAAAAGCAAACGACACCGCCCCGGCATTATACCATTGAAACTCTAAACAACTATCTGAAAAATCCATTCCGCGAGGACAAACAAAACGCAGAAAACGAGGGAGACGAGGAGGAATACCGGGCAATTTTTGAGGGATTGGAATTGGGCACAGAGGCAACCCGAACCGGCATTATCGACAATGCCCGAAAAAGTAGCTACATTCAGCTGAAAAAGGATGTCTACACCATTCTCCCTGCCGGCGAGGAGCTGATTGAGGCGCTTTCACGCATGAGAATCAGCATGGATAAATATAAAACCTCGGAGTTGGGCAAGGCATTAAAATCGGTATTCCACGGGACAATGACCGTCCGGGAAAGCGTTTCCTTAGCAGAACGTGAAATCGGCGAAGTGTTCCAGACAGTGGACGCACCGCCCGAAACCGATACGGACGACGGCTTTATGGGAGATCAGGTAGGACTTTGTCCGGTCTGTCAGAAACCGGTGCTCCGGACAAGGTTCGGCTATGGCTGTTCCGGCTACCGAAACGGTTGTAAATTTTCCGTCAGCCGTACAATCTGCGGACGTGTAATTTCCAAAAAGAACATGGAAAAGCTGCTTTCCTCCGGAGAAAGCTACAAAATTGAGGGTTTTGTTTCCCCCAGAACCGGAAAAGCGTTTGCGGCAAAACTAAAGCTGGCAAACGGACGGGCAGAATTTTCTTTTGATTAAATCGGAAAGGAAACGATATGATAAAACTTTTAAAATACTTAAAGGACTATAAAACAGAAAGCGTATTAGGACCGCTATTTAAGCTGTTAGAGGCATTGTTTGAACTATTTGTACCGCTTGTGATTGTAAAGCTGATTGATATTGGAATTGCAAATCAGGATCGGGCATATATTGCAAAATCGGTAGGACTTTTAGCGCTTTTGGCATTGATCGGACTGACGTTTTCCATCATTGCACAATACTTTGCCGCAAAAGCGTCGGTCGGCTTTGCAAAGAAAATCCGCTGTGCGCTTTATGCGCATGTGCAGACTTTTTCCTATACCGAGCTTGACACGCTCACCCCCTCCACGCTGATCACCCGGATGACCAGCGACATCAACCAGGTGCAAACCGGTGTGAATATCACGCTCCGTCTGCTCCTGCGCTCTCCGTTTGTGGTGTTCGGAGCGATGATTATGGCATTCACGATTGACGTGCGCTCCGCGCTGATCTTTGCTGCAGCAATTCCGATCCTTTCGGTGGTTGTCTTTTCGATTATGCTGGTAAGCATCCCGCTTTATAAAAAGGTGCAGGCAAAGCTTGACGTAGTACTCCGGCGCGTGCGCGAGAATTTAACTGGTGTCCGCGTTTTGCGTGCATTCTGCAAGGAAGAGGAGGAAACGGAAAAATTCTTAGAAGAAAACCAAAGCTTAACGGCAATGCAGCTGCACACCGGGCGGATTTCCGCACTGATGAATCCCTTAACCTATGTTCTGATCAATCTTGCGATTGTGATTCTGATTTACCGCGGCGCACTGAGCGTTTCACAGGGACTTTTAACCCAGGGCGCAGTGGTTGCACTTTACAACTACATGTCGCAGATTTTGGTGGAGCTGATTAAAATGGCAAACATGATCATCACGCTAACCAAGGCGGCAGCCTGCGGAAACCGGATTGAGGCAGTGTTAGAAACCGAAACCTCGGAGGATTTATCGCACAAATCAGACATCCGCTCCGACGGCTCGGTACAGTTTCAGCATGTGTCCTTCCGCTATCACGGCGCTTCGGAAGATTCGCTTTCGGATATTTCCTTTTCCGCAGAATCCGGCGAAATTATCGGAATTATCGGCGGAACAGGCTCGGGAAAAAGTACGCTGGTGCAGTTGATTCCGGCATTTTACCCGGCAACAGCCGGAACAGTTTTGGTTGGCGGAAAAAATGTGAATGATTACAGCAAAGACGCGCTCCGGCAAAAAATCGGTATCGTTCCCCAAAAGGCGGTTCTGTTCCGCGGAACGCTCCGGGATAATCTAAAATGGGGCAATGAATCGGCAGAGGATGACGCGCTTTGGGAAGCGCTCCGGCTTGCCCAGGCAGAACAGATCGTGCGCGATAAGGGCGGACTGGACTTTCTGATTGAGCAAAACGGACGGAACCTTTCGGGCGGGCAAAAGCAGCGGCTTACGATTGCACGCGCATTGGTGCGAAAACCGCAGATTCTGATTTTGGACGACAGCTCCTCCGCGCTTGATTTTGCCACCGACGCCGCGCTCCGGAAAGCGCTCCGTTCGCTTGCCTTTGCGCCAACGATTTTTGTCGTTTCGCAGCGTGTTTCCGCACTGGCGCATGCCGACCGGATTTTAGTGCTGGACGACGGCTGTGCCGCCGGGCTGGGCACGCATGAAGAACTATTAAAAAGCTGCGCAATCTATCAGGAAATTGCAGCATCACAGACAGGAGGCGAAAACAAATGACAAAGGATACCCGAAAAAAACTGTTTCAATATATTGGCAGATACCGTTTGTTTCTGCTGTTTTCTCTGCTGTTATCGCTTGCCTCAGTTGCGCTGACGCTTTATCTTCCGGTTTTGATCGGTAATGCCATTGACTGTATCGCAGACGGACATGTAGAATTTGCGCCAATGCTCCAACTGTTAGGGCTGGCAGCAGGACTTGCCGCGCTGACTGCGCTTTTTACCTGGATTATGAATCTTTGCAACAATTATCTGACCTATCACATTGTGCAGGATGTGCGCACAGACGCGTTTTTAAAGCTGCAAAAGCTTCCGGTTTCCTATCTGGATTCGCACCCCTCCGGCGATATTCTAAGCCGGATTATCGCGGATGCAGATCAGCTTTCGGACGGTCTTTTGATGGGGTTTACCCAGCTTTTCACCGGAGTTGTGACAATTTTAGGAACGCTTGTATTTATGCTTCGTCTGAACTGGAAGATTGCGCTTGTGGTGGTGGTATTTACGCCTCTGTCACTCTTTACGGCGAATTTTATTTCCAAGCGCACCTATGCCATGTTTAAAAAGCAATCGGAGGCACGCGCAGACCAGACGGCGCTGATCGACGAAATGATTGGAAATCAGAAATTAGTCCGCGCCTTTTCCTATGAATCGCGCTCCCAAAAACGCTTTGACGATATCAACGAACGGCTGGCAAAATATTCGCTCCGCGCGATCTTCTATTCCTCTATCACCAATCCGGCAACGCGCTTTATCAACAATCTGATCTATGCCGGCGTTGCATTTTCCGGTGCGTTCTTTGTGCTTTCCGGCGGTTTAACAGTCGGCGGCTTATCCTGCTTTTTGAGCTATGCCAACCAATACGCAAAGCCGTTTAACGAGATCACCGGTGTGATCACCGAACTGCAAAATGCATTTGCCTGCGCGGCAAGGCTCTTTGAACTGATTGAAGAACCCTCCCGTCTGCCGGATGCGCCTGATGCCAAGGTTTTGGAGCATGCAGACGGAAACCTGCGCTTAGAGCATGTGTATTTCTCTTACACACCGGAGAAAAAGCTGATCGAGGACTTTAACCTCACCGTCCGGGCAGGACAGCGGATTGCCATTGTCGGTCCGACCGGATGCGGAAAAACCACACTCATTAACCTTTTAATGCGATTTTATGACGTGACGGAGGGACAAATCCTGATGGAGGGCATTCCTACCACAAAGATCACCCGGCACTCGCTCCGGAAAAATTTCGGAATGGTTCTGCAAGACACCTGGCTTTCAGGCGGAACGGTGGCAGAGAATATCAAAATGGCAAAATCAGACGCAACAGACGAGGAAATGATCGCAGCCGCCAAGTCTGCCCATGCGCACAGCTTTATCAAACGGCTGCCGCAGGGCTACGAGACAGTCATTGGCGAGGACGGCGGAAGTCTTTCGCAGGGGCAAAAACAGCTCCTCTGTATTGCCCGGCTTATGCTTGCCCTGCCGCCGATTCTGATTCTGGATGAGGCAACCTCCTCCATTGATACCAGAACCGAAAAAAAGGTGCAGGACGCCTTTGCAAAGCTTATGCAGGGACGCACCAGCTTTATCGTTGCCCACCGCCTCTCCACCATCCAGGACGCTGATGTGATCCTCGTGATGAAGGACGGCAATATCATCGAGCAAGGAAACCACGAAACACTCCTTGCACAAAACGGATTCTATAAAAAACTATTTGAAAGTCAGTTTGAACATTAAAAGACAGCGGCACAGTTGCTATTTAGCACTGTACCGCTGTTTTATTACGAATGAAATAATCTATCAAGCTGAATTTCAGTTTCTCCTGTGATTTTATTCATTTTCCTTTTATAGAGCAAAGTATATTTTGCCTGCCCAATAGTATAATCTTTATTTCCTTTTGGAAAAAAAGAACGACAAAAATGCACCTCCGAGTCTTTGAGCTGATCAAGAAATATGTATATCGTTTTTTGGTGATGATCAGACTGCAAAAGGTAATTTGCCTGTATCAGCGAAAATGTACTGCTCCGTGCATGATAGCGAAAAACAAGCTCATTGCTGTCCAGCATGTTTTCTAAAAATTCAAAACATGCAATTCTTTCTTTAACAAAGCTGTAATTAACGCTTTTCATTAGCACCTCATCAGAGATTGTCCCGGCTAAAGCAGATTCAAAAATTTTCTTTCTGGAAGCTGTACGAAAAAAATCATTATCAGTAAGCTTATGTAAACCGGTTAAGTGTGCAAATTCCGTTTCCGAAAAACCAAGAACAATTTTTGACAGCTGTCCTTTTCTTCCAAGAATCATTTCATACTGTGTATCAAGCAGCTTTTGAAAAGCGAATGCGCACCTTTGTAATTGATTTTCCATCACTAAATTCCTTTCCAATATATAAAAGCCGCTCTACCAAAAGCAGAACGGCTTTTTGTGCATTTTCTTTCAGCTTTCAGCCTACACCGATTTGAGGTTACACTGCACAAACCCCTCCCGAAAGCTCTGTATACCAACGCATATCGGCACGCCGGCACACATCATCACTTAAACAGACACACCTGTTGCCTGTTGCTACTATTATTATACTCAATTTTTAAAATTATGTCAATAGTATTTTTAATTTTTTTATATAAAAAGGCAGAGCAGTTTCATCATTTTGAAACTGCTCTGCAAGACCTCTTTTGTTGGCGCAAAAATTTATTTATCCTCATCCCTGAACGAATGAATTTTCACCACAATCACCGACATATCATCCGCAGTTTTTGGATTTTCGCGTTTTTTTGCCTCAGCCAGAATCAGATCTGCAAGGTTCGGATTTTCCTGATGTTCTATCAGAAATTCCAAAAGCCAGCCATCCTCCTCTGCCCCGGTCACTCCGTCCGAAACCATTACAACGGTATCTCCTGCCGAGAGTGTTCTTGTTTCATTTCCGCAGGAAATATCGTCCAGGATTCCGACCGGGAGTGTTCCGGCTTCAATCTTCTCTGCCCTCCCCTTATGCAGGAGATAGCTTCCTGCTGCGCCAACCTTAAAAAATTCTGCAAGACCGGATCGCCGGTCGATACAAAGAAGATCAATTGTGGAAAAGCTTTCTCTGCCGGAATGCAGAATCAGTGTGGAATTGACCAGGCTGACAGCCGTCTGCGCAGAAAAGCCTGCGCTCATAAACTCTGTCAGAAGTTCTGCCGCCATGCGGCTTTCTCCGTAGGCATCCGCACCGCTCCCCATTCCATCGCACAAAAGCAGACAGCTTTTTCCGCCCGGGAGAGAAAATTTTGCGGCATAGTCGCCGCATGCACAATCCGGATTTTCCGCCGTTTGCCGATGCGAAACAAAGAGTCTGATGCGATCCTCCGCCATAAGCGTAAAATCCGGTTCCTCCTGTTGAATCCGCATAGGTGCGCCGAAAATGTCCGATGTGATTTTCTCCAGCAGCTCTGCATCCATTTTTTCTGCCGGTTTTATGTAAACTTCGGGATCGTGGTGTGCTTTTTCAAGAACGCTGACCTCTCCTGCATGCAGTCCAGACCGGGCAAGAGTGCGCGAAAGCTTGTCCTCCACCGTCCGCAGAAAGGAAAATCCGTTTCTCATGCGTTCTGACAGCTGCTCCATATAATTGGATATTTCCTCATACTGCCTTGCCGCATACCGCTGACCGGAAACATCATGATTCCGCCGGATTGCGCGTTCCTTAAACAATTCATATACATGCACAAATTCTGATAAAAATGCCTCGCTCCGCATACAGTTCTCCCGAAATGCACGCGGAAGATTTTCGGGATCGCAGTACCCCTGCTGCTCGACCGTCTCTAAAATCTGATAAATTCTTTGAACCGTATCCCCATAATGCTCCTGCCAGCAGGAGGTCCAGTGCGGACAGGACGGACAGATTCTCTCACAAACAGTATCCAAAAGCTCCTCTGCTGTGTCCGGTTTTCCGTCTTTTCCGGCGAGCCCGGCAAGCGTATGACCTAATTCGGAAAAGGAATGTGCCGCTGTTTTCAGCTCCTGCACCAATACCCGACCCGTCCGTCCGGATTCCGGATGCTGAAAACGTTTTGCAAGGGTCATCCCCAGCCGATGACAAATCCGCCGCGGAACTGCCAGATAAAATACTGCTGCAAGCGACACCTCCCCCACAGAAAGCGTGAGTGTACCGGAATAGAGCCAGCTGATAAAAAGGCTCAGAAAATAGCCTGCAATCACCCCCGGCTTTGCCAGCTCGGAAAGAAAATAGGAAAGCATAGCGCCCATTCCGCAAACCGCGGAAAAAAGAATTGCGTCCGAACGGTTCAGACTGCAAAAAAAACCTAAGGTCATACCGATACATCCGGCAAGCGGCAGAGAACACCATCCGCCCGACAGCATTAACAACAACAGGCAGAAAACCGAACCGATCTTAATTTCCCCCGGCAAAATCAAGCCAGAGCAGCCGCCAAGAAGAATACCGCAAAAAAGAACACCGGAAATCAGCGTTTGCTCCTGCATTGGCTGATCATTCGAAAATGTTCTGATCTCAGAAAAAATCAGACAGGAAATGGTGCTGAGTGCCGCTTCTCCGAAAACGGTGATCGCTAAAAGCGCAGACTGCCCATAAAACGCAAGTGCACACCCGCCCCCCAGCAGGGATGCTGCTCCGCACAGAAGTGCTTTTGACATCTTTTTTTCAAAAAATCCAAACCCCAGGATCAAAAACAAAACAGAAAATGCATATCGGACAAGATCCCCTCCCGCACTGACAATTCCCAAAGCATACCCGACAATGCCAAGATACCAGATTTCTTTTTCAATCGCTGCTGCAAGAAAGGACAAGCCAAACGGAAATACTCCAAACACCGGCGCACGGCTTGCAAAAAACAGCGCCACACACCATAGAAGCTCCCTCTTTCGCGGAAGCCGGATTAATTTTCTTTCTTTTGCGGTTACGATATTCATGCGCCCGCCTCCTCTTTTGTGATGTCTTTATTGTATCACAAAAGGAAGGAAAATTTTGTCTAATCCGCTTGTCGAAATAAAATTTTCGTCCGACATTTGTTGTCAAAACCTTACAAATTTATTGCAAATTCTTATTTTATATAGTATTTTTTCAAAAAATATGATATACTGATGGTATCTAAGGCTTTTTAGGAGGAATGGAACAGAATGAGAATCCTTGTTTTTTCAGATACGCACGGTCAGCTGGATCGGTGCAGACAGCTGCTTCGCACGATTCCGGAGGTGGATATGGTACTCCATGCCGGAGATCACGCACAGGACGCAGAAACACTTGAAAAAGATTATCCGGACATCATTTTTCACTATGTCCGCGGAAACTGTGACTTCTCATCCGCTCCGGGAGAAACCGTGATTGAAGCAGACGGAAACCGGATTTTTCTAACACACGGACACTGCTATCACGTAAAATATGATACAGAATACCAGACACTTCTGCAAAAAGCAAGAGAGGAAAAGGCAGATCTTGCCGTGTTCGGACACACGCATGTTCCCTATGACCAACACTGCGGCGATCTGATTCTCCTGAACCCCGGCAGTCTCACCTATAGCGGCACCTACGGCATGGTCGAAATTGAGGACGGTAAACTCCGCGCCGCCGTCTGCGAATGTCCATAAGAAAAACGGCTCTTTCGAGCCGTTTCTTTATTTACTGGTAATTCTCTTGATAAAATCCTTTGTTTCGGCTGAAACAACTCCGCTGAGTGCAAAGAGTGCAACCAGGTTCGGGAATGCCATCAGACCGTTTACAATATCTGCAAGCGTCCAGACAAATCCAACATTTAAGTACGGACCAACAAAAACCGCTGCGATATACAGAACCCGGTAGGTTAAGAGAACCGGTTTTTTATTTCCAACTAAGTACTGCAAGCATTTTTCAGAATAATAGTCCCAACCCAGAATGGTGGTAAATGCGAAGAATACCAGGCAGAGCATCAAAAGGAATGCGCACACGCTATTGGAAAACGGAAGTCCGACGGTAAATGCGTGGGTTGTAATCTCAACACCAACCATTTCGCCAGTCATTGCCGGCTCATATGCACCGGTCAGAACAATTGCAAGACCTGTGATGGTACAAATGATAATGGTATCAAAGAAAGTACCCGTCATGCAGACAAGACCCTGCCGTGCAGGCTCTTTGGTTTTTGCAGCAGCTGCTGCAATCGGTGCAGAACCGATACCTGCTTCATTCGAGAAGATACCGCGCGCAATACCGTTCTGCATTGCCGCCTTTATGGTGATACCAACAAATGCGCCACCCAGCGCCTGCGGACAGAATGCACTTTTAACAATCAGAGCAATTGCACCCGGAATCTTTGTAATATTGCAGATTAAAAGCAGAATGCCGCATACAAAATACAAAACTGCCATAAACGGAACAACAATCTCAGAAACCTTTGCAATTCTCTTGATGCCGCCGATGATAACCAGAGCCGCAAAGAGGGTTACTAAAATACCGGAAATAATGGTCGGCCAAGCCATCACCTTTTCACCGATGGAAAATACTTTCATCGCCTTATCCGGATCAAAGAAATTCTGCACAGCAGCGGTGATACCGTTGATCTGCGTCATTGTACCGATTCCTAAAATACCAACTAACATACCGAAAATAGCAAACAGCTTTGCAAGCCATTTCCAGTTTGCACCCAGACCCTTTTCAATATAGTAGAACGGACCGCCAAGCACTGTGCCGTCCTTGCCAACCTCACGGAATTTCACCGCTAAAAGACCCTCTGCATACTTTGTTGCCATTCCTAAGAATGCCATAAACTCCATCCAGAACAAAGCTCCAGGACCGCCGGCTGCAATCGCCGTTGCCACACCGACAATATTTCCTGTACCAATTGTAGCAGAAAGCGCAGTACATAATGCACCAAAGCTTGTAACCTCGCCCTCGCCGTCTTCCTCATCCTGGAACATAAAGCGGAGCGCTTTCGGCAGATGCTTTAACTGCACAAAGCCGGTTCTAAGGGTTAAAAGCAAGCCAACCGCAAAAATCAGCACGATCAGCGGAATACCCCAGACCCAGCCGTCCACCTTGTTTAAAATTTGTTCAACCAATTCCATTTCTTTTTTCCTCCCTTAACAAAAATAAAAAGCTGTCAACCCATGTGACAACTTCTAAAGAAAAAAAGAAAATGAAAAAAATTTTCGCTTCGTCCTTTTGCCTGAGAGTTTCAGCTTTCGCCTTGCCCCTTCGGCACTCAATCGAATGAGCTTCTCCGAAGTTCCCTACGCTTTCAGTTTGTATCCTGAAAGCCTCCACGGGTTTATATGAAATTTTACTTTTTTATCATATCATACTTTTTTATCCCTGTCAATATTCGGATTGTATAAATATCCGTCAAAATCCGACAGGATTTTTATGCATTAGGGGGAGTCGGGGATGCAGAAACCCACTTTCCGCATCCCCATTCTAATGAAAAAAAGGATGGTTCGGCAGACTTGGAATGTTCAAGCAGTCTGCCGGGGTTGATTGAAGTATGCAACGCTTCAATCTTGAATCTATATAAAATTTTACTTGTTTTCCTGTGTATCGGTTGTCGGAACATCCTCGCCAAGCTTTACATCAATATCCAAAAGCTCGCCTTCACGAATGACGGTCAGTTTCAGATACTCATTCGGCGCTTTTTTATCGCGGATTTCGTTTAATTCCTGCGAAGTCTTGACTGCCTTGCCGTCTGCCTTGACAATCAGATCGCCAACCTTGATCCCGGCAGCCTCTGCACCGCTTCCGGCGCTTACCTGCTCAACGGAAAGACCGTTTCTCGTCTGGCTAACTGAAATACCAACCAGTGGTCTGCCGGAAACGAATCCGTTGTTCATCAAATCGTCGATAATCGGCTTTGCTTCGGAAATGGCAATTGCAAATCCAATTCCCTCAACACCGGTGGACGAAAGCTTAATCGTGTTAATACCAATAACCTCGCCGTATTTATTCACCAGTGCACCGCCGGAATTACCCGGGTTAATTGCCGCGTCAGTCTGAACCAGGTTATACACCTTATTATCTACCGTCATAGTTCTGTTGACTGCGCTGATCACACCTGCGGTAACTGTTCCGGCAAATTCCTGACCAAGCGGATTACCGATGGCAACTGCCAGCTCGCCAACCTCTAACTTTGTAGAATCGCCGAGCGTTGCTGCCGGAAGATCTGTTTTATCGATTTTCAAAACGGCAAGGTCGGATTTTTCATCCTGACCGACCAGCTTTGCGACAAATTCTTCTCCGGTATTTAGAATCACCGAAATCTCATTTGCTCCGTCGATAACATGCTGGTTTGTAACAATATAGCCATCCGAGCTGATAATGATACCGGAACCGCTGCCCTGCTCCTGCAAGGATTCGTCATTCGGGTCGCTGGTGTAATAATATCTGCCGGAGAACGGATCGTAATAACGCTGCGGCGTTACCTTTGCTTTGTTGATGATACCAACACAGCTCGGACCAACCTTTGCCGCGATCTGCGAAACCGTCATTTCCCCGCCGGTGAGCGCGTTATTGGTGCTGACCATGGAAACGCTCTGCTGATTCTGCCCTGTGGTTTGCGTGTTCTGCTGATTTTTCAGAACGTTTGAAAAACCAACTCCGAAGATGGTGCAGGTTAAAAGACTTGCAGCCACTGCCGAGCTGAGACAGGCAACCCATGTTTTCGGCTTTTTCGGTTTCTTTTCTTTCTGGTTATATATAACAATGTCTGTTGAATCTGTGTACGGATAACGTTTCATAATAATTCCTCCAAACTTTTTTTGCTTTATTTAATTTATGATTCTATCATACAACATAGTTTTGTCATTCGTATGAATAAAAAGTAAATAGTATGATGAAATATTGTAAATAAAATATGAATGACGGTGCAATGCAATGAATCGGTGATATAAACTGCACTCTGATCTAAACCGTAGGGGCGGATAGCATCCGCCCGAATTCTTTTATCCGGCAAAAGAGGGCGGATAATATCCGCCCCTACGCGAGGTTATTTTCCGGAATGTTTATAAAAA
>CAKSJF010000032.1 GCA_934462945.1 uncultured Clostridia bacterium
GATCAAGACAATACATAATAATAGGAATTTTGTATTTTTTCTTATATGCAATAGCTGCATGCGCCATCATCACAGGCGAAAGCTGATTGCAATATACAACATCAAACGGCTTTCCATCTGATGCAGCACATTTCTTTGAAAGCACAAAAAGTGTTGATGAAATAACATAGCTATAATAATTCATCATCCGTTTAATACTTCCCTTTCCTCTTGGAACTGTGTAACATCGATGAACCTTCACGCCATTAATTACTTCATCCGCATGTTTCCCCCGACCATATCCTTTATAGAGAATTCCCTCAGGATAATTGGGATAACCTGTGATTACCTGAACCTCATGCCCCCGATGAACCATTTCTTCGCATATATCACTTACCCGGAATGGTTCCGGATAGTAATACTGACAAACAACTAATATTTTCATCCTCGGCATTTCTCCTTATATTCCTTTACCTCGTCTACAATTCCAACCTGAAATGTTCTCGGATGATAACCGAAAGCGTTGGTTGCTTCTTCATGTGAGAAGGTTCTTGGCTCGCAGAGGCGTTGTACCTTTTCTCTGTAGTCTTTCTTCGTCAGCGTAAAAATGTATATCATCCAGGCACCCGAATAAGCAAGCCAATAAGGACAATTAATGAATTTCACATTCTTTCCGAGATTTTTCCCTATTTCAGCGAGCATATTCCGAAGTAGGATAGGCTCACCGCCAGAAAGGTTAAAATCCTTGTTTTCCACTGCTTTTTGATTTATGAGAACAGCATAATAAGCATCCCCCAGATCCTTATAATGAACAGGCTGTAGCTCATATCTTGCTCCATTTACAACCGGCATAAATGGCAGCTTATCGACCATTTTGATGAAATTCACAACATTGTTATCCGTAACATTTCCATAAATCATAGTAGGACGAAGGATCGTCAAAATAATGTTCTTCTCTTTGCATATTCTATATACATATTCATCAATTCTTCTGTATTCTTCTCCTGCAGCCTTATATTTTGAGTAGATACCCGTTGTGTGAACAAGGATGAGTCTACGCACATTACAGCAGGCGGCAGCATCTGCAACCTTACACGACCAGCGGATACCAGCCACATGAACCACAGTATCCGCATCCCTGAATGCTTCCTGCAACAGAGAAGTATCTGTTATTTCCCCACTAAACTTCTGCACACCAGGAATCAGCTGTTCCAATTCTTTTGTATCAGATGTACTCCTAACAACTGCACGAATGCCGTCCGGAAACATCGCTTGGACTTTTTCTAAATTTTTACCGATAGCTTCTGTAAAAGCGCCTCCCGATTTCTTACCGGTTGCACCGATCAGAACAAGTATTTTCTTCACTTATGTACCCCCTCGCGATTTTCAGATCTTCTTATCTCCCCCGTTCCTCCTTCAACAATGCTCTTGTCGCCGCCGAACACTCCGACAGAACCCAGGAAGCATTTAACATCCATCGCAAACGCTTTCAAGCCTCCCTTTGCCAATTCAGAAGCATAGAAGCCATCCAGCTTTGACTTTTCCGGAATTTCAAGCTCATCCCTGCCATTAATTTGCGCCCATCCCGTAAGTCCGGGTTTTATATTATTTGCGCCATACTGATCTCTTTCTGCCGTTAAAACATCCTGATTCCAAAGTCCCGGTCTTGGTCCAATCACTGACATAGTTCCAATAAAAATATCCCAAATCTGCGGCAGCTCATCAAGGCTATGCTTTCTACAAAATTTACCCACTCGGGTTATATACTGTTCCGGGTTAACCAGCATATGTGTAGGAACATCATGAGGCGTCGACATTTTCATGCTTCGAAACTTATGTAAATAAAAATACCTCTTGTTTTGTCCAAGCCGTTTCTGTGAAAAAATAACCGGTCCCGGATCATCTAAATAAATGGCTAAGGATATAATTGCAAATACAGGAGACAACAGCACCAGTCCTCCCAAGGACAAAAAAATATCTAATCCCCTCTTGATAAACCTTTCGTATACGCTTGGAACATAACAACACTCGCCCACTGCCTCAAGATGTCCACATACGCCATCCGCATTTTGTCTGTCTCTTTCATCCTGTACAAATACAACCCTTTTCCCCTCCATAGGATTTCTGTATTTGCTTTTATGATACATTATTTTTGGTACAGAATGTTTCATAGTTTCCGTTTCAATATTCATCCTGACACTGTTGAATCTCTTTCCCCATCTGCTCATCTTATCCATGTTTAACATCCTTTTTAATACAAAGTACTATTTCCTATTAAAAACACTGCCAGCTTCTATTTTCAGAAAATCCCTCACGTTTGACCCAGCCATAATAACAGACCCTGAATTAACATGAACGTATCTTCCTATCGTTACATCATGATCAATAATTGCTCCCGGCGAAATAATACACCCCTCTCCAATGACAACATTTGAGTTGACAACCGCCTTAGGTTCAATCACTGTTCCTGCCCCTATTTGACAACTTTTACTAAGGTAGGCGGTTGTATGTATTAAAATTGGTATCTCATACTGCAGCTCCTTTAAAGTGCGGTAAATTTTTTCTCTCAGTTGATTGTCCCCAATACTTACAATTGCAGAATCGTACTCCGATCGGAATTTTGGCAAATCAGATATTCTTCCAATAGCACACTGACAATGATCATCAATGTAACAAATTGTATGATAAATCCCAATTGACTCCGCAATTTCTCTGATTACCTTTCCATGTCCTCCTGCGCCAACAATCAACAACCTTTTCATACGTTTAAACTCTCTCTTTTTTCATGTTTTTTATCCGGTAAATGATTTAAAGCATGCTTTGATCACTGTTAATTTCTTATTCCAAACCAATTAAACGTTCGCTCGGATTATATGTAAAAAATACGAACGTTCGCTCGAACGTTCTGTAAAAAATATGTCTGCACCTATCGGCTGCAAACAATTTTCTACATTACCTCTTTTCTTTATTATCATAACATATTCGATTTTATTTGTCAATATCACAGAAAAAATTTGTTATTTTTTGTTACCCCTAACCAGAAAATCAAATTCAGAATGAATATATGATGAAAAACTGTCATAAAAACGAATTAATTTTCCCCGTTTTCTTTCTCCTCCCAAAAACAGACGCCCGCATATTTCTGCCCGATGACAGTTTATTCTTTTATTTTAACACACTAAGGATCGCATTTTTATTTGACAGCGTAAAACGAATATGATACAATATAGACCAAAGGAGTGGGATGGAAATTGTATCATATTAAGGAATGTATCATTGTTGAGGGCGTTTATGACAAAATCAAGCTTTCTCAATTTTTAGACGCAGTGATTTTTGTTACAAACGGGTTTCAGATTTATCACGACAAAAAAACACTCCAGGCATTTTGCAATATGGCGAAGAAAACCGGCGCTGTGATTCTGACCGATTCCGATTCGGCAGGCTTTCGGATTCGCAGCTATTTAAAACAGTTTTTGCCGGAGGAGTGTGTGAAGCATGCGTATATCCCGGAAATTTCCGGAAAAGAACGGCGGAAAGCGCAGCCGGGAAAAGAGGGGATTCTCGGTGTGGAGGGGATTTCCGAGGAAATCATCCTGAACGCATTAAAAAATGCCGGCTGCACGATTGACGGAGACAAGCATACTCCGAAAGCTGCCGCAAGCATCACAAAGGCGGATTTTTACACCGCCGGCTTGTCCGGAGGAGCAGACAGCGCAAGACTGCGCCGTCAGTTTGCAGAATCAATCGGTCTGCCCGGAAAAATTTCTTCTAATATGCTGCTCCAGGCTGTCAACCGTTTGATGACACGGGAAGAATTTTTTATGCGGTGCAAACAGTGAAAACCTGCCAATCGGGCGCTGTTCATCCTTTGTTAATAAATTATCAATTCACACAAAAAAAGAATCGCCGCAAAATAATAATCAAGCGAAATGATCAAATTTATAAAAATTAGGGGAAAAAGATTGCATTTTTTCTAAAAATCAGTTATAATAGATCATGGCATTGAATCATCATTCAAGCGTAACGAATCAAGAAAAGAGGTTATTAGAATGTCAAAAATTGATTTAACAAAGTATGGAATCACCGGCACAACTGAAATCGTGCACAACCCTTCCTATGAAATGCTTTTCGAGGAAGAAACAAAACCAGGTCTTGAGGGCTTTGAAAAGGGTCAGGTCAGTGAACTGGGCGCTGTGAACGTTATGACTGGTGTATATACCGGCCGTTCACCGAAAGATAAGTTTATTGTAGAGGATGAAAATTCAAAAGATACTGTTTGGTGGACTTCGGATGAATATAAAAACGACAACCACCCGGCAAGCCAGAAGGCATGGGAATCGGTAAAGGACATTGCTATCCGCGAACTTTCCAACAAGAGACTGTTTGTTGTGGACGCATTCTGCGGAACAAACAAGGATACCAGAATGGCAATCCGTTTCATCGTTGAGGTTGCATGGCAGGCTCATTTTGTAACAAACATGTTCATTCAGCCGACAGCAGAAGAATTAGAAAACTTTGAGCCGGATTTCGTTGTTTACAACGCATCCAAGGCAAAGGTTGAAAACTACAAGGAATTAGGCTTAAATTCCGAAACAGCTGTTATGTTCAACATCACAAGCCGTGAACAGGTAATCGTAAACACATGGTACGGCGGCGAAATGAAAAAGGGTATGTTCTCCATGATGAACTACTACCTCCCGCTCCGCGGAATCGCTTCCATGCACTGCTCTGCAAACACCGATATGAACGGTAAAAATACCGCGATCTTCTTCGGTCTTTCCGGAACAGGTAAAACCACCCTTTCCACCGATCCGAAACGTCTCTTAATCGGCGACGACGAGCACGGCTGGGACGATAACGGCGTATTCAACTTTGAGGGCGGTTGCTATGCAAAGGTTATCAACCTCGACAAGGATTCCGAGCCGGACATCTACAACGCAATCAAGAGAAACGCACTCTTAGAGAACGTTACCTTAGACGAAAACGGAAAAATCGACTTTGACGATAAGAGCGTGACAGAAAACACCCGTGTTTCCTATCCGATCGACCATATTACAAATATTGTCCGTCCTGTTTCCGCAGCTCCGGACGCAAAGAATGTAATCTTCTTATCCGCAGATGCATTCGGTGTTCTTCCGCCGGTATCCATTCTGACTCCGGAACAGACACAATACTACTTCCTCTCCGGCTTTACTGCAAAGCTGGCAGGAACAGAGCGCGGTATCACAGAGCCGACTCCGACCTTCTCCGCATGCTTCGGTCAGGCATTCTTAGAGCTGCACCCGACTAAATACGCAGAGGAACTTGTGAAGAAAATGCAAAAGAGCGGTGCAAAGGCATACCTCGTAAATACAGGCTGGAACGGAACAGGCAAGAGAATTTCCATCCGTGACACCCGCGGTATTATTGACGCAATCTTAAACGGCGATATCAAAAACGCTCCGACAAAGACCATTCCGTACTTCAACTTTGAAGTGCCGACAGAGTTGCCGGGCGTTGACAAGAATATCTTAGATCCGCGCGACACCTACTCGGATGCTTCTGAATGGGAAAAGAAAGCACAGGATCTGGCAGACAGATTCATTAAGAACTTTGCAAAATATGAGGGCAATGCAGCAGGCAAAGCACTCGTAAGTGCAGGTCCGCAGAAATAAAAATTTATTTTGAAATACACAAAAAAGCGCACCGTATGGTGCGCTTTTTGCTTTCTGTACTCTTTTTGTGCTTTTGCTCAAGAGAGCCTTTTTTAACCTTTTTTTCTTTTCTGCATATGATAAATAAACACAAAATATGAATGCAGGGAGGGAACATTATGCGGCTGGGATTAGGGAAACCGTCGTTTTTTCGCAATCCGCACAAAGTCTCTTTTTTTCTTCGATTTTCTCTGGGGTTGCTTTTATCAGCATTTCTGCTTGGTGTTTTTTTTGCGCGGCTATATCCAAATTATCTTGCCTATCTGAAAATGTATGCAACCAACACCGCTACACAGCTTTTAAATGAAAGCTTTTTGGAGGAATCGGATTGCTTTCAGAATGCGCTCCAGATTCTGAAAAAAAATACCGGAGAGATCAGCGCGGTAGAATCAAACCCTGCCGCCCTAAACCAGATCCGCGCAAGGCTTGTACAGCGGATGAGTCAGAAACTTTCGGAAAACACAGGCGGAACACTGCGGATCCCGTTTGGTAACCTTTTCAAAAATGAAACACTCTCCGGCATCGGACCGAAAATTCCGATCCGTATTGTCCCCTCCGGAATCGTCCGGGCAGATTTCCGGCAGGAATTCACCTCCGCCGGAATCAATCAGGTAAAACACAGCATTTACCTGGATGCAGAAATTACCGTTGCGGTCATTTCAGCCGGGATTACACGCTCCGAAACCGTTTCTATCAGCATTCCGGCAGCAGAAACCGTCATTGTGGGAGAAGTACCCAGCTACTATGCGCAAAATGCCTCCCTCCCCATTCTTGATTCCACACTGAAAAACTGAAAATTCGTCATTTTTCCCATAGACAAAATTTTTGATTTGCAGTATAATATAATATGGTTATTTATGTTTAGAAAGGGGCTTTTATTGATGAAAATTACAGCATTAAACGGAAGTGTTCACACAGACGGCAACACTGCTTTTTTACTGCATGAGGTTTTAAAAAATATAGAGGGCGCGGAAATCAAGTTCATTTCTGTTCCGGAGGCGATTGCGGACGCAAAATACCCGTTCTGCGTTTCCTGTTCGAATCCCTGCACGATGAACTGCTACCGCGGCACAAAGCTGGAAGAAGCCTACAACGCTGTGGACTGGGCGGATTTTGTTCTTATCGGATCACCGGTTTATTTCGGTTCAATGACCGGTCAGCTGAAAGCATTCTTTGATAAAACAAAGGCTGTCCGCGCTGAAAAACGCTGGCTCGGAAAGCCGATGGCGGCAGTCTCGGTCGGCGGCTCGAAATACGGCGGTCAGGAACGCACCATTGATCATATTCAGTCCTGCGCAATGGTTTTGGGTATGGATATTGTCGGAAACGGAAGTGCGCTCGGCATGGGACATTTTGGAGTATCCGCACAAGCGCCTGCCTCGGAGGATTCCTTTGCAATTGCCCAGTGTAAGAGCCTTGCAAACGCAATTTGCGCATATCTTTTGAATAAATAAGTATATTTACCGCATTTTGGGTTACATTAGGACAGAATGAAAAATTTTTAAAAGAAAAAAAGGATTTTTCCTTTGCGTGTCGAAATAAGTAATATAGTGAGATTTATTTTTGGAAAGGACGAAAGGGTTTGGCACGGTATTCCGAATCAGTAATCAACGAAGTATTTGCAGAAAACGATATTGTGGACTATGTTTCCCAGTATGTCGCACTCAAAAAAACAGGAAAAGACTACAGCGGTCTTTGCCCATTTCACAAAGAAAAATCTCCCTCCTTTCACGTCAGCCGTGAAAAGCAGCTATATCATTGCTTTGGCTGCGGTGCAAGCGGAAATTTAGTGCAGTTTGTACAGCGGACGGAGGGGCTGGACTTTGTGGAGGCATTAAAGCTATTAGCCGACCGCGCCGGCATTGTACTCCCGGAGGAGGATAACCGCGTGGACTATGCGCTGCATGAAAAAAAGCAACGGATTTATCAGATGAATCAGGCGGCAGCAAGATATTTTCACCACGTTTTGACCGAAACACCCGAGGGTGCGCCGGGACTCTCCTATTTCCAGGAGCGCAGGCTTTCCCCGAAAACAATCCGTTCCTACGGACTCGGCTTTGCGCCGGACGAGTACACGGCTCTTTTCGACCATATGAAAACGCTTGGCTATTCTGAGGAGGAGCTTTTGGAGGCTGGTCTTATCACAAAGCGCGAGGAACGCGTGTTTGACCGGTTTCGCAACCGGGTTATCTTCCCGATTATCGACCTGAGAGGAAACGTGATCGGCTTTGGCGGCAGAATTATGGGGGACGCAAAAGAGCAAAACGGCTTTAAGCTCCCCAAATACCTGAACTCCGCAGAAACACCGGTCTTTCACAAGGGGCGGAATCTCTTTTCCTTAAATCTTGCAAAAAAGGCGCAAGCGCCGCAGATCATATTGGCAGAAGGCTATATGGATGTAATTTCTGTGTATCAGGCAGGGGTGCATAATGTGGTGGCAACGCTTGGAACTGCACTGACCGAAGATCAGGCAAGACTTCTGATGAAATACTGCAACGAGATTCTTTTGTGCTATGACAGTGACGAGGCAGGGCAAAAAGCAACCATCCGCGCCATTGAGATTATTAACAGCGTCAACGGGAAAGCGCGTGTAATTCGTCTGCGCGGCGCAAAAGATCCGGACGAATACATAAAGGCAAATGGCGCAGAAGCATTCCGGCATGCCGTGGCGCAGTCTGTGCCCTCCACCGAATACCGGATTTCTCTGGCACGCACTCATTTTAACTTAGATGCGCCGGAGGGTAAAATCGGATTTGTGCAGGAGGCGGCAGAGGTTCTATGTAACCTCGGAGACGCTGTGGAGGTGGATGCCTATGTGAAGCAGGTTTCCGCAGAAACAGAAATCAGCAAGGAGGCAATCTACAGCGAGTACAAAAAAAAGGCGGCGCAGAAAAAGCGGCAGCAAATGCCTGCTCCCTCCCGGACACTCCGTCCGGTACAGAATCCGGGGGCGGACGAGCCTGCTCCCCGCATTGCCACGCCGTCCGAGCTGGCAGAGAAAAAGCTTTTGAATCTGATGATTCAGAAAAAAAAATATATGCAAACGGTGTTTTCTTCGCTGACACCAGAGGATTTTACCAATCCGATACACCGCAGACTGTACGAGAAAATTATACAGTATGGCGAAGCGGATATTCTTCCGGAACCGGCAATGCTGGTGAACGATTTTTCCGACGACGAGATGAAAACCGCCGCCGCTGTCTTTTACAATCTGGAGGAATATGAAAATAATGAAAGCGTCCTTTCGGAGCTTATCATAAATATGAAAAAGGATCAGTATCTGAAAAAAATTAAAGAAGAAACCGATCCGAAAAAAATCAACGAACTATTTCAGCAAATGGCAAACCTTGGGAGGAATGAATGATGTCAGATATGGAAACAAAAAAAGCGGCTCTCCGGAGTCTCTTAGAAACAGGAAAAAAGAAAGGCTTTCTCACACACAAGGAGATTCTTGCGTCCTTTGATGATATCGAAATCAACCCCAAGGAGTATGAACTCGTTTTAGATGCTTTTGAAAAAGAGGGCATTGAAGTGGTTGAGGACATGGAGAAAGAGCTGGAGGAAATTGAAATCTCCAAAGAGGAATTGGAGGATTTGTCCGTTCCGGAGGGAATCAGCATTGACGACCATGTGAAAATGTATTTAAAGGAAATCGGCAAGGTGGATCTGTTAGATCCTGCACAGGAAACCGAGCTTGCAATGCGGATGGCACAAGGCGACGAGGCGGCAAAGAAAAAGCTTGCCGAGGCAAACCTTCGTCTGGTGGTCAGCATTGCAAAGCGGTATGTCGGACGCGGAATGCTCTTTTTGGATTTGATTCAGGAGGGTAATTTAGGTCTGATCAAAGCGGTGGACAAGTTCGACTACACCAAAGGCTATAAATTCTCCACCTACGCAACCTGGTGGATTCGCCAGGCAATCACACGCGCCATTGCTGACCAGGCAAGAACCATCCGGATTCCGGTTCATATGGTGGAAACTATTAATAAATTAGTCCGCGTTTCCCGTCAGTTAGTAC
The DNA here is from genome assembly GCA_934462945.1 of uncultured Clostridia bacterium. Classification (GTDB taxonomy): domain Bacteria; phylum Bacillota; class Clostridia; order UBA1381; family UBA1381; genus RQCD01. The sequence continues at coordinate 9,691 of CAKSJF010000032.1, forward strand.
AGGAATTGGGCAGAGAACCTACCCCGGAGGAATTAGCGGCAGAGCTTAACATGTCCTTGGATAAGGTACGCGAAATCTCAAAAATCTCACAAGAGCCGGTTTCTCTCGAAACTCCGATTGGCGAGGAGGAGGACAGTCATTTGGGAGACTTCATTCCGGATGATGACGCACCTGCACCGTCCGAGGCGGCAAGCTTTGTGCTGTTAAAGGAGCAGTTAGTAGACGTGTTAAAAACACTGACACCGCGCGAGGAAAAGGTGTTGCGTCTGCGCTTTGGACTGGACGACGGCAGACAGAGAACCTTAGAGGAAGTCGGCAAGGAATTTGACGTGACAAGAGAGAGAATCCGTCAGATTGAGGCAAAAGCGCTCAGAAAGCTGCGCCATCCGAGCAGAAGTAAGAAATTAAAAGATTATTTAGACTAAATTACTTAACAAGGACTGCATCAAGCAGTCCTTGTTTTTTGCGCATTCTTGGAGATTCTGAACTTGTTTTTTGCATTAAGTGCATACTTTTCACCTTTTTTTGATATTTCTCTGCACAATCTTGCTTTTTCAAGCCGGATATGCTACAATAGAAAAAAAACGGATGGGAGTTTTTTATATGTCGGATATTTTAAACATTATTCATGAATTTCAGAAAGACTGTCCCTGCGGACACAAGCACAGCACCACGGTAGAGGATGTAGTGATTGAATCGGGGGCGGCTTTTCGCGTCGGAGAAATTCTCCAAAAAAACAATTTTTCCAATCATATTCTGCTTGTGGCAGATCAGAATACATTAAAAGCCGCTGACGGCATCCAAAAAAGTCTTGACGGGATGGAAGTTACTTATCAGATTTATGATGATTTCCGTCTTGCAGACATGGAGCATGTTCAGGAAATTGAGAGTATGATTGCCGGTACAGATATTTCGGTCTTATCTGTCGGAACAGGCTCTTTAAATGACATTTGCCGGCTTGCCGCCGCAAGACAGCAGAAAAAGCTCTGTCTTTTTGCAACAGCTCCCTCTATGGACGGCTTTGCCTCCTACAGCGCACCGATTGTTGCAAACGGCTTTAAAGCCTCCTATCCGGCAAAGAGTCCGGAGGTAATTATTGGGGATACAAAAATTCTTGCTGACGCACCGGTAAACTTAAAGTCCTCCGGTTTCGGCGACATGATTGCAAAATATATCGGATTAGTGGACTGGCAGATTTCCGCACTCCTGACCGGAGAATATTACTGCGAAAAAATCGCCGCTCTCACCCGGAGCGCGGTGGATGAACTGGTGGCGCTTTCCGACCGCGTAACGGTGCGGGATGAATATACCGCCGGAAAAATCTTTGAGGCGCTCTTAAAAACCGGAATTGGGATGAGCTTTGCGAGAAATTCCCGTCCGGCAAGCGGCAGCGAGCATATCATTTCCCATCTGCTTGAATGTAAGGAGCTGCAGCAGGGAAAGCTTCCGAATCTGCACGGCGAGGATGTCGGTGTCTGCACACTGGAAATGCTGAAATACTATCGTCATCTGGCAGAACACGACAGCATTCAGACAGATTCTGAATCGGTTGACTGGGAGGATGTTTTCGCATTCTACGGCAGTATGGCAGAGGATGTGAAAAAGCTGAATTTTCCGGACAATGTGATTGACGGTGTAGACAAGGATGCGCTAAGAGAACATTGGAGTGAAATCCGGGCAATCATCCGAAGCATTCCGGACTATGAAACCTGCCGGGCAGCCATGGAACAGGCGCACTGCAAGCTGACGGTTTCCGATATCGGCAAGGATCACACACTATTTGACGCATGCGTGAAATATTCTCCCTATATGCGACATCGCCTGACACTTCTCCGGCTTAAGGACATGATCAAAATATAAATTGTATAAACTATCCTCTTTCTGTGAATGCTAAGAAAAACAGGAGGAGGATTTTCATGCTTGTATTAATGGTGCGGACGCTGATTCTATACAGCATTGTGGTACTGTCTATGCGCATTATGGGAAAACGGCAGATCGGCGAAATGCAGCCCTCCGAATTAGTGGTTGCCATTATGATTTCCGACCTTGCCTCTGTACCGATGCAATCGATCGATATTCCGCTGCTATCCGGTATTATCCCGGTTCTGACCCTGATTGTGGCGGAGGTGCTGATGTCCTTTGTCAGTTTGAAAAGCCGTCCTCTGCGCCGCGTGATCACCGGAGAACCCAGTATCATCATCTATAACGGTCATGTAAACGAGCAGGAATTAGAAAAGCTGCGCTTTAACACAAACGATCTGTTAGAACAGCTCCGGATCAGCGGATATCCGAATATTGCCGATGTGGAGGTTGCCGTTTTGGAAACGAACGGACAGCTTAGCATTATTCCAAAGGCATATGCACGCACCGTCACCGTAGAGGATTTAGAGCTGAAAACCCCCAAACGTGAGTGCCTTCCCTACATGCTGATCTCAGACGGAGAATTAAATCGCACCGAACTTTCCCGGAGCGGAAAAACAGAGGAATGGTTTCAAAAAACGCTGAAAAAGCGCGGCATTTCCTCCTATTCCGAAATCTTTATCGCCTCACTGGATTTTGAGGACGGACTATTTTTGCAGAAAAAAGGAGAAAAGGATCAGAAATGAAAAGCTTTATGATAACGCTTGTTTTAGCTGCCGTGATGGTTGTGAGCGGAATTTTTTGCAGCAGCTATATCGGTCAGGTTGCTGGGGAGCTGTCCGAAAGGAATGAGACGGTTAGTGAGCTGATCCAACGTGCGGATTTTTCTGCGGCAACCGAGCAAGCAGAAATGCTTTCGGAGGAAATTGAAAAGAAAAAAATCATCCTTGCCATCACACTGGATCATACCGAACTGGATAAAATCGAAACCAACCTTGCCGAACTTCTCTCCTATTCTCAGGATCAGCAAGCCTACGATGCCGCCGCAAAATGCCAGACCCTGCACTTTCTATTCCGGCATCTTCCGAAAAACTATCAGCTGAAATGGGAGAATATTCTCTAATCCACAAAATACTTTTTAAGCATTCCTTTTTCAAACTCAAGCAAATATTTTGCTTCTGCATCAATGGTTTTCTCGGATGGATTCTCAACCAAATCCCGATACACATGAATATCTCTTCCAACCTCGCCGCCCTGCATCACAAACGGTTCGCTGATAATTCTTCCTGTATAATGAATATCCGACAGCGCCCTGAATATCTCATCCCAATCAAGATGTCCTCTGCCGGGAGCTGTCCGGTTATTCTCGCCGGTATGAAAATTCATTAAGCGGTCACCGACGAGTCTGATTGCGTCGCCAATATTCTGCTCCTCTATATTCATATGGTAAGTGTCCAAAAGCACGCCAAGATTTCTGCTCCCCACCTCATCCACATAGGAAAGAGCCTCTGCAGCGGTATTAATCAGGTAGGTTTCAAAGCGGTTGACCGCCTCTGCACAATAAGTTACTCCATAGTCCTCCGCTGTTTTCATAATACTCTGCATACTTTGAACGCTGTTTTTCCAATATGGGCGTTTATCACCGGAAAAGTCCTTCGGAACTCCCCATCCTGCATAGCCAACACCCGAAAGAAGGGTTCCCTCCATAAATCCAATACGCTCCACAATCCGCTTTAAATATTCAATTCCGCCTCTGCGAACCCCCTCGTCCAGAGAGGAAATATCATATTGCGGATCCAAGCCTAGGCTATATGTAAGCTCAATGCCATAATCATCTGCACACCTCTTTATGTCACGCATATGCTCCCGGCTCATTTCCAAAAGAGGCTGCGCCTGAAATTCGAGAATATCAAAACCGATTTCCGAAACCTTTTCAATTCTCTTCATGTGATCTGCATTCCAGTTTTTCTCCCAAAAGTTCATAAATATTCCAATTTTATTCATATATTCTCCTTCTTTCTATGATAATCTGACAGAATCAAAATCAAGGTATTTGCAAAATGCTTCCTGAATGATTTCCGCACAGTTTCCAAAAGTAATCGCTAAATGATGCTTATACCCATTGTTTGCCATATAGTTTGAAATCTCATTGATGTTTTCCTTTTGCAGGACTTTTCCACATCCAAAGAAATTTTCCTCAATTTTGTCATCTGTGAACTTTCCCTCTGAAACGAATGCGCATATCTGCCCATTTTCTGTTTTGATACTGCCAAGAGTAATATTGCCAGACCGAATCATGCCCTGGTTTACGCCAACTCCAGATTCCTCTCCAAAGGTTTTCCGAAACATTAAATGCTCCCTGATTTTCCCCTTTTCAACAAGCAAAGACGCAGGAACAGGTCCGCAATGAAACAGGATTGCCTTATCTTCTGCATCTCCATAATTGTTGTTATAATCAAGAAGTGTACATGGAGAGTCAGATGCCAGAGACAACGCCCTCATCATAACTGCATTGGTAATATCCACCTCGCAAGCTGCACTGATTCCCCTATCATTTAATAGCCCTAGGCTCGTGCAGGGTGCAATTCCAAGTTCTATTTCAAATTCATTCCAACAGCGGATTGCCACTGCCTGCAGCTGATATTCTTCAATGATTTCCAAAAACGCCGCATGCACTCTTGCCATTGTATCAAGCTTTTCCTCCGGATAGCCTGCGAATTCAGCAACCGCTAAAATCTGAGCTTTCATTTTCTCTTGCTTTGACTTTGTGATCCCTTTTACACGCAAAAACAAATCACTCAAATCAATTGTTTCGATATTGATGCCTTTTTTCTGAAAAGCAATTTCGTCTGCGCGAACAGTTTTAAATGCTGTGGTTCTTGCTCCGATTGCTCCAACATTAAAATGCCTCATTCCCTTTACTACACGGCACACTCCGGCAAATCTGTTTAAATCCCTCCGAAAACATTCACCAGAAGGCGCTTCCACAAACTTCTCTGTTAAAGTATACGGAATTCCTGCTTGCCGCAAAAGATTGCACATCGCAAATTTTCCGCACATCGCATCTCTGCGGTGTGCAAAGTCCATTTTTCCCAGCTCGTCCGGATAGGCTTGCACTAAAATCGGAACATTCACGTTCTGAAGCGCTGTCATCGCTCCGTTTTCATCTCCAAAATTGGGCAGGCACAAAATCACGCCATCAAATCTTCCTCGGTTTTTTTCCAGGAACGATGCATACTTTCTTCCCTCCTCCCTTGTTTCCACTGCGTCATATCTCGTTTGATCATCTTCCATGCAAAGATAATCAAAACCTTCCTGCAAAATCGTATTTTTCATTTCCTCCCTTGCCCCTGCAATTACTTCACCTGGAAAAAATCCACGATTCCCGAAATAAAGAGCAAATACAATTTTTTGACCAGACATTTTTTATCCTCCTAACATGTTACTATAACGTTATAGTAACACATTTCATTCATTTTGTCAACCTTTTTATTCTATATTCTTGACAAAATCAAAGATATTTTATATAATACATTAAGAGGAAAGTAAAAATAAAAAGGAAATAACTATGAAACGAGTCACTTTAAAGGATATTGCAAATGAATTGAATCTGACAGTCGGCGCGGTTTCTCATGCCTTAAACGGTATGGATGACATCTCCAAGGAAACAAAACAAAGAATTCTTGATACCGCCAAAAAAATGGGATATATCCCTAACAATTCTGCCATCTCTCTGCGTTCCGGGAAAACCGGCACAACTGCCATTATCGTTCCGGATATTTCAAATCCGCACATTGCCTATCAGATCAAACTGATTGAGGACATCATCAAACAAAAAGGATATTCGGTGATCATTATGAATACGAACGAAAATAGTGACGAAGAATATCGCGCCATTCTCAATGCATGCTCCAAGCAGGTGGATGGAATGATGATCTGCCCCACACAACGCAGCATTGAAAATATTACATTTTTAGCTAAACAAAAGCTTCCGTTTATTTTGATCGGAAGATATTTTAAAGATCACAGCTTTGATTATGTATGTGCTGACGACGAGAAAGGCGGATACCTTGCCGGTCAGTATTTTATCCGGCACGGAAGTTGCAATCCGGTTTATCTTGGAGCATGCAGATATGTAGAAGCAAGTGAAAACAGATTCCGTGGCTTACAAAAAGCATATTCTGAACATGGAATTATCATTCCGGAATCGAATTTTTTTGAAGTTTTGCCAACATCAGAAAATCTGTATGAGGTTTTTCAAACGATAGATCAAAAAAAAATCAGTTATGATTCCATTATGACCTTTTCGGATCTGTTTGCATTTCAGCTGCTTTCTAAAATCAAGGACACACCGTTTGTAAGCTTTGATGCCATCAATGCAAGACTACACATTCCACTCCCAATCCCAAGCGTTGGAATGGTCAAAAACGGCTGGGCAGAAAAAGCAGTATCGGCGCTGCTTGATAAAATGAACGGCGCACAGATGCAAACAAAAGAGCTGATCGACGTACAGCTGTATGTATAAAATTTCGCTTGCTGATGACGAAATCAGTTGTTCATTACATGAGCTTTCTGCAAGAAAAAAACCTCGGCATTACCCATATAACCGAGGTTTTTTTCTATCCGTTTTTCTTAATAATCTTTAACCTTGTATGTTCTTCGCGCTCTTTTTCCTCCAGGGCATTGGAAATACTCTTGGTAAGACCCTCATAGAGAGGGATCGTGATATTTTTTAATGCATTTGCGCGTTTCTGCGTTTTTTTAATATTCATCGCCAGCCGGTAAACTGCATTTTCAATTTCTGCAAGCCGGATGGTCAGTTTTTTGACCGCGGTAAACTTCTGCACTGCCTCATCCAAAGCGGAATTAGTGGAATAAAGGCTATAGGGAACTTTTTCAATGCTTTCCTTGCAGGAAACCACCGGCAGCTCCACACCCATCACGCTCCGGAGTTTCATCTCCACACCGTTTTCCACAACAATCGCATGCATCAGATCTTCCACATGCTCCACTCCCATAATCAGGTTTGCCGTTCCCAATGCCTGGTAAGCCTCACGGAACGTATCCTCAATATTTGCCTGAACGTCCTTTGCCTCCTCAATCAGCTGCATCATCTCGCGGATTAAAATATTCCGCTTTTTATCCAGCATTTCATACCCTTGCTTAGAAAGACGGAGCGTATTTTTCGCCGCCATCAGATTGCCCTTTGTGGGCGCAAGAACCTTATTCATACTGCATCCGTCCTTTCTTTATGCCTCCTGCGGCTTATAGTACTTATCCAAAAGATCGTCGCTGACACGGTCAAGCTCGGTTCTCGGCAGCATTCCCAAAAGCTCCCAGCCGAGATTCAGCGTGGTTTCAATACTCCGGTTATCATTCTTTCCCTGCTTTAAGAACCGATCCTCAAACGCTTTTCCGAATGCGATATACTTTTTATCCATTTCCGAAAGCTCATCCTCACCAATGACTGAGGCAAGACTCCGGGCATCCTCCACCTTGGAATATGCCGCAAAAAGCTGATTAGAAAGCGCCGGATGATCCTCACGCGTATACCCCTCGCCAATACCGTCTTTCATCAGACGCGACAGTGACGGCAGGATGGCAACCGGCGGATACACACCGCTCAAACTCAAAGCACGGTCTAAAACAATCTGTCCTTCTGTGATATATCCGGTCAAGTCCGGAACAGGGTGTGTAATATCGTCGTTCGGCATGGTCAGAATCGGAACCTGGGTCACAGAACCCTTTGCATCCTTTACAATACCGGCACGTTCATAAAGCGACGCTAAGTCGGAATACAAATATCCCGGGAATCCCTTTCTGGACGGGATTTCACCCTTTGAGGACGAAATCTCACGCAGTGCCTCCGCATAGGAGGTCATATCCGTTAAAATAACCAGTACATGCATATCATGCTGAAATGCAAGATATTCTGCCGCTGTGAGCGCACAGCGCGGTGTGATAATTCTTTCTACGACCGGGTCGTTGGAAAGGTTTAAAAACATTACAACCTTTTGCAGAACACCGCTCTCCTCAAAGGAGCGCTTAAAGTAATTTGCCACGTCGTGCTTAACGCCCATTGCCGCAAAGACAATTGCAAATTTATCGTCACCCTCGCTGTCGGCAACCTTTGCCTGCGTTGCAAGCTGCACTGCCAAAGCGTCGTGCGGCATACCGTCGCCGGAGAAAATCGGAAGCTTTTGTCCGCGGATCAGTGTGGAAAGACAGTCGATGGAAGAAATACCGGTCTGAATAAAGTTATTCGGATAAACACGCGAAACCGGGTTAATCGGCTGACCGTTTACATCCCGAACCTCGTCTGCACAATATTCGCCCAGACCGTCTATCGGACGTCCGATACCGTCTAAGGTTCTTCCGAGCATTTCCTTGGAAAGCGCCAGCTCCATCGGTTTTCCGAGCATTTTTGTCCGGGTATTGGTGAGCGAAATTCCGGTCGTACCCTCGTACACCTGAATGACCGCCTTATCACCCGAAATGGTAATGACACGTCCCATCCGTTTCTGACCGTTTGACAGCGTGATGCTGACGACCTCATCGTAGGATGCGTCCGTTACCCCTTCCAAAACAACAAGAGGGCCTTCAATATTTTTTAATCCAATATATTCAATTGCCATATCCGATCCCTCCTACTGCTTTTCAATAATCTCTGCAATCGTCTGATCTACCTTTTTCTTTAACGCGTCAAAGGCTTCTAAATGATCGTTTGAGATGTTATATTTCATACGGATGACCTCGTCAATAATGCCGCTTTCGCGTACTGCTGAAAGCACAATATTGTGGTCAACCACCTTCATAATTCCCTTATACAGCCGCAGAATCACTTCCATCATCTTTTCCTGCTTTTCCAGGGTGACATAGGTATCATCCTTATGATAAGCATTCTGCTGCAAAAATCCAATCCGGATCACTCTTGCAATCTCCAAAACCGCTCTCTGCTCGTCCGGCAAAACATCCTCACCAATCAGCTTTACAATCTCCATCAGACTGCTTTCCTCCTGGAGAATGCCGAGAATTTTTGCACGGTTTCTTAAGAAATGGCGGTCAATATGCGATTCGTACCAATCGCCGAGATCGTCCACATATTCCGAATAGCTGGAAAGCCATGCGATTGCCGGATAATGCCGCGCATAGGCAAGGCTTTTATCCAATGCCCAGAAACAGCGGATAAAACGCTTGGTATTCTGTGTAACCGGTTCGGAGAAGTCTGCACCCTGCGGCGAAACTGCACCGATAATCGTGACAGAACCCTCTGTGCCGTTTAAGTTATCCATATAGCCGGCACGCTCATAGAAACCGGACAGACGGGACGCTAAATATGCCGGGAATCCTTCCTCCGCCGGCATTTCCTCCAGACGTCCGGAAATTTCACGCAGCGCCTCTGCCCACCGGGAGGTGGAGTCTGCCATGATAGCTACATGATAACCCATATCGCGGTAATATTCCGCTAAGGTAATACCGGTATAAATACTTGCCTCACGCGCCGCAACCGGCATGTTTGAAGTATTTGCAATCAGAACGGTACGGTCTAACAGCGGTTTTCCGGATTTCGGATCCTGCAAGCCGGAGAATTCCTCCAAAACCTGCGTCATCTCATTTCCACGCTCTCCGCAGCCGATATAGACGATAATATCTGCATCCGACCATTTTGCCAGCTGATGCTGGGTCATGGTTTTTCCTGTTCCGAAACCGCCCGGAATGGCTGCTGCGCCGCCTTTGGCGATCGGGAACATTGCGTCAATAATTCTCTGTCCTGTGATTAACGGGGTGTCGATTGCCCGGCGCTCCCGGTAGGGGCGCTGCCGTTTGATCGGCCATTCCTGCTTCATGCACAGCTCTTTTGTTCCGGTTTCTGTCTTAACCTTGACAATGGTTTCGGAGATGGTGTATTCCCCATCCGGAGCAACCCATTCCACCGTTCCGGAAATACCGGGCGGTACCATAATCTTATGCTGAATCAGCGAGGTTTCCGGGGTGGTTGCTAAAATACTGCCGCCGGAGACGGTATCTCCCGGCTTGACCAAAAAGGTCGTGTTCCACTTTTTCTTCTCATCCAGAGAAGAAACGCTGACACCGCGACCAATAAATGCACCCGAAAGCGCCCGGATGTCCTTTAGCGGACGTTCAATTCCATCAAAAATATTGGAAAGAATGCCCGGCGCTAAGGTAACCGAAAACGGCTTTCCCATGCCATAAACCGGCTCATTCGGCTTTAAGCCGGTTGTTTCCTCATAAACCTGGATCACAGCGCGATCCGGCTTAATGCCGATCACTTCGCCGATTAAGCGTTCCTCGCCGACCAGCACCATTTCCTGCATCTCAAAGCTGTCATTTCCCATTGCCTCAACAACAGGACCGTTTATTCCATAAATATATCCTTCATTTTCCTTCAACAGTCACACCTCCTATGCTCGAATACTCAAACCGCTTGTTTTCAGGAACTTTTCATGCTCCTCCTCTAAAATCGCCGCGATTGAGTAGTCGGAAAAGGTATTCCGATCCAGATTATACACGCGCGCGCCGCCCATGATATTTTCAGACGTGGCGCAAACTTCTTCCCCTCGTCCGGATAACAGCGGAAGATCGCGTTCTAAAACCTCGATTTTCTTTCTGCCCTCTAAAAGCTCACGCTCTGCGCGTTCCACCGCGCCGGCAAGCCATGCCGGATATTCCTCCGACGCGATAAATGCTGAAAGCTTTTTCTCCACCTCGCAGAAAACATCTGCAATGATCGATTCTCTTTTTCGGATTGCATCCTTTTTAAGCTGCATTTCAAGCTTTAAAATCTCCTCATTGCATTCCTTTGAACAGCGTGAAACCGCTTTCTGAATATCCTCATAGGCATCCTGAAGATATTCCAGCTCATGCTCGTGAATTGCCTGTTCTCTTTCCTTGTCAATCTCGCTTTGCAAACGCTCCTTTTTTTGGTTTGCGTCTGTCAAAACGGTATTGGAGAAAACAGCCAGTTTCTTTTCAATTCCTGCCATCTCATCTCACCTCATAGCTTCAGTCCGATTGCTTCCCGGACATGATTGTTGATACTGTCGACAATATCCCGGCTGCCATGCCGATCCGGAATTTCCACGATCAACGGTCTGGAATTATGCAGCTTCATTTCCCGGATTTCGTCCGGAATCAGCTTTCCAAGCTTTTCCGTCAGCAGGACGATTCCGATTTCCGGATCGTCTGCTGCGCGTTTCAATTCCTCTAACACATGCTGCGCGTCATGCACAACGCACCCCTCAACACCGGAGAGCCGCATGCCAACCTGGGTATCCAAATTGTCGCTGATTAAGTACATTTTCATATTCGGCTCATAACCTTTCTATTAGCTGAACAGAATCAACAGAGAGATGATCAAACCGTATAATGCGATACCTTCTGCCAATGCTACGAAAATCAAGGTCTTACCCATGATCTTTTCATTTTCACTCATTGCGCCGATTGCCGCAGAGGCTGCGGATGCAACTGCGATACCGCCGCCGATACCTGAGAGTCCTGTTGCCAGCGCTGCACCGACATACATTAATCCGCTTGCTGCCTCACCAGCTGCCTCGCCTGCTGCAAAGGCTGCCGGAGCGCCGCAGAACATGCTGATTGACGCGATGGCAAACAAACCGAAATAGCTGATAATATTCATCAAAAGGCACTCCTTGCCCTTTCTTTTTCCGGTTGCATGATATGCAATAAACGGAACTAACACACTTAACCCCATCAGAACGAATAATACCTTTAATAACATAATTTTATCCTCCTTATTTCTCTAAGTTCACAAAGGGCTTTCCCTCGCCCTTGAAGTAACGGCTGAACATTTCATAATATTCCAAACGCAGAACCTGGATTCCGACGATCAGACCCTCTAATACCATCACCAGTGCATTTCCGAAAATCTGCACTATGATTGCGCCGCCTCCGGCACGTCCGGCAAGCACGCTGACAACCATCATCATGCCGACATGGATAATTGCAAATGCGCCGACACGCAAAAACGAAATTGTGTTTGTGACAAAGCTTAACAGAACATCAAACATTTCAAAAAAGCTTTCCACAAAGAACATTCCGTCAAGATGGACTTTCTTTCCCTCAATCAGGTCGCCCAAAGGCTCTTGCAGATACATCAGTACAAAGGTAACTGCCATTAAAATTCCCAAAAGGTTTCCAGGAAGTCCAAGCTTTAAAACCATATTTAAAACGGTCAGCAGGAGACTTGCATAAAAGATCAGTCCGGAAACACCGTTGGGACTAAACAGGAATGCGCCCCATTGTCGCTGAGAGAACGTGTTGCACAGGTTCAGAACCATACAGAACAGAATGATCACAACACCAAGCGCCACCGCGGAAATCAGTAAAAACATGATCCGCTCCATCGGTGCAATCAGCCGGACGGACTCTAAGAGTGTTTCATTTCCGAACACACTGCCGTAAATGAATCCGAATACCGTTCCGGAAACGCCGACCGTGGAAAGGATTGCCGCAAGCTGCATTTTCGTCTTTTTATATACCAAAAATCCTAAAATTGCAAAGAGTGCGCTCTGCCCCACATCACCGAACATGATACCGTAGAGCAGAATATAGGAAATTGCCACAATCGGGGTCGGGTCAATTTCGTTATAGTTCGGAAGTCCGTACATGTTGACAAACAGCTCATACGGACGGAACAGCGAGAAATTCCGGAGTTTTGTCGGCGGCTTTGCCGTTCTGCTCAGATTGTCCGCCTCCTCTACAAAGAAGATGACCTCAGAATCCTGTTTTGCCTGTTTCTCTAACGCCAGCGCCTGCTTTTTCGGCATCCATCCGACCAGGTAGAAAAACTCGCCGCCATGCGCTGCCTGACGCTTTACATCGACAAATTCCTGCTTTTTATGTACATAGCTGCAAATATCGGAAAGCTTTTGCAGGTTTTCTCTGCAAAGAAGTACCATTTCCGACTCCAATTCGCTGACCTTTCCCTCCAGCTCCTGATTTTGCTTTTTTAAGAAAATCTGTGTGTCCTTCGGTGTGCCGATTGCTGCGTCCGGAATTTCAATCTCATCAAAATTCAGGGAATCAAACACGGCATTAATCCGCTCGGACTCTGCCCGCGGAACAAAGTAAAAGCCCCAGACATCGCCCTTATCCTCACTGATTTTTACAAAGATTGCACCTAAATTTCCTAAGAAAGTCATCAGCGTGTTATAGCTTGATTTCGGCATTCTTCCGAAATGGTACTGGATAAACTCAAAGCTTTTCAGCTTTGTTAAATCCACATCCACATTTTCCAGCAGATCAAACTGCTCCATAATTTTCTGGTTTTCTGAAAACTTCTTTTTCACATCCTCCTGCTCATGGCGGATGGTTTCCATCTGTTCAGAAAAATTCTCTAAAAAGCTCTGCATTTCCGCATCGGAAAATTGCGTTTCCTGATGCGTTTCCAAAAGCGGCATCGGAATCCGATCCCGGATCTCCTTTGCAAGCTTTTCGATCACTTCATTTTGATTGTCCTCTACAAACGGTGTCAGCTTTTCGCCGTTTTCCAAAACGCTCAAAGCATCCTCTAAGTGGATTTCCTGCCCTATGACGTACTTGGAAACAACCGATTCAAAATCTTCGATTTTCCCGGCGATTGTCACCGCTTCCATTTTTAAAACAGCCAAAAAACTCATCTCCTTTTTCCGGCTCTTAACCGATACAAATTTGCTCCCTGATGATTTCGGGCGATATATGATACCGCACACCCTCAATGATGGTATCTAAATTCTGCAATTCAATCTGCTTTAATTCCAGCATTGCATAAATTTCGGTCATCGTTCTTGGATGCAGGCGGAACATTTTCTTTGCAAGCTCATATCGCTGTCGCTTGAAATTGTGTTCTATAAAAAACTGCGTATCGGCAAAAAGTGAGCGATACCTTGTTTTTTTCATCTCCTGAATGCATTCCTCCAGACTTTTTGCCTCAACCATCCGGGAAATGTCCTCTTTTCTGAGCCGGTAAAATACCGGAATCAGATAAGTATAAATCAGCTCATGCTGTAGCGAAAAATACTTTTTGCACCGATAAATCCAGGAAAGATTTAAGGAATCAATCTGTGAACCGATATATTCTGCAAAAAGTCCTTTTTCTTCCTCCGGCAGATACTTTTTCTGATACCGCCAGAGCATTTTGAAAAATACCTGATCCAGCAGCATGCATATCCCGGCATAATCAATATTGCCGGACGCTGCATATTGCAGGCTTTTATAATATGGCGTTTCCCTGCACGCATTTACAAGGCTGGAAAGATCTCCTCCCTGCCGGATGGCGGAAAAATCAATCCTGGAATGACGCAGGATTCCATTTTCCGGATTGTCCGGGCTCTTTAAGAGACTTTCGTGATTATAGTAATCGCGCAGGATTTTTTTTAGAAATGCGGTTTCCTCTTCCATAAAGAAAAACTGCAAAAGCTTTTTCTGCTCCAGATTGGCAAAGGTATAAAGCCGGCTGTATTCGTCCTCATACTTTCGATCCAAATGCTGTTCTAAGGAGGATCTGTGAATATCATATTCATTCACATCCTCTAAAAAAGGTGCATAGACTGTGTTTTTCAGAAAGACGCAGATCTCGCCGACGCTTTTTTTCTCTAAAAGCTGCATATAGTCCTCATCTGTGAGATACCCTGCATACATTCCCTGGAGCTTGGTGGAAATCGCACAATACTGATTCCCCATCCAATCACTCCCTTACACCGTTTAAAACCGCTTCGTAAATCTGATTCACCCATGCATCTTTCTGCTTTTGGTAGGTTTCCTCCAAAGCGCTCTCCGCGTTCTGATACTGTGAACGAACCCGGTCAGTCTGCTTTTTCTGGTAATCCTCCTCATAGCTTTCAATCTGCTGAATCTTCTTTTTTGCACGCGCCTCGATTTCTTCCCGCATCGCCTTTACCGCTGCGTCCACATCCTCGGAAAGCGTGTCCTTTTTCTTCTTCGCGTCCGCAACGATTCTTTTTGCGTCCTCCTCAATCTGAATGATTTTATTGATGGTATCCTCCATAAAATCACCTTCTTTCTAATTTTTTAAGCTTTGCAGCGGAGCAGGAATTCTGCCGCCGCGGTGAATAAATGCATCGCTGTTATACGGCTTCACCGGCATCACCGGACCGCTGCCTAAGAGTCCGCCAAATTCCACCGTATCGCCGACCTTTTTTCCCGGCGCGGGAATCACGCGGACAGCGGTTGTTTTGGAATTGACCATTCCGATTGCCGCCTCATCGGCAATAATTGCCGAGATGGTTTCCGCTGTGGTATCGCCCGGAAGAACAATCATATCTAATCCCACCGAGCAAACACAGGTCATTGCCTCCAGCTTTTCTAAGCTCAGCGCACCGCATTTTGCCGCTGCAATCATGCCGGCATCCTCGCTCACCGGGATAAACGCACCCGAAAGTCCGCCGACATAGGAGGATGCCATAATGCCGCCCTTTTTCACAGCGTCATTCAAAAGCGCTAAAGCCGCGGTTGTGCCGTGCGTTCCGCACTTTTCCAAACCCATTTCCTCTAAAATATATGCCACGCTGTCTCCGACAGCAGGGGTCGGCGCTAAGGATAAATCAACAATTCCAAACGGCACACCCAGCCGCTTGGATGCCTCCTGGGCAACCAGCTGACCCATTCTTGTGATCTTGAATGCAGTCTTTTTAATCACATCTGCCACCACACCGAACGGCTCACCCTTAACCTTTTCTAATGCACACTTCACAACGCCCGGACCGCTGACACCCACGTTAATCACGCAGTCGCCCTCGCCCTCGCCATGGAATGCACCTGCCATAAAGGGATTGTCCTCCACAGCGTTTGCAAAAACCACAAGCTTTGCACAGGCAAAGCCGGCAGAGGAGGCGGTCAGCTCGGCTGCTTTTTTAACCACTCTCCCCATCTGCGCCACTGCATCCATATTAATGCCGGCTCTTGTACTTCCCACATTCACACTGGAGCATACCAAATCAGTCTTTGCCAGCGCCTCCGGAATCGACTCGATTAAAAGCCGCTCACCCTTGGTATAGTCCTTATGTACCAGTGCACTGTAGCCGCCGATAAAATTCACACCGACTGCCTTTGCCGCACGGTCTAACGTTTGTGCCACCTGCACGCAGTCTGCAACCGTCGGATTCTCCAGGGCATCTATCACCGTGGAGATCGGGGTAACCGAGATTCTCTTATTGATAATCGGAATTCCGAACTGCTCCTCGATATCCTCTCCGGTTTTCACCAAATCCTTTGCATAGGTCGTGATTTTCTGATAAATCTTTTCACATGCGCGGTCAACCTTTGCGT
This sequence comes from uncultured Clostridia bacterium, assembly GCA_934462945.1. Classification (GTDB taxonomy): domain Bacteria; phylum Bacillota; class Clostridia; order UBA1381; family UBA1381; genus RQCD01. The sequence continues at coordinate 25,858 of CAKSJF010000032.1, forward strand.
CCACGCAGTCTTTTAAGGAGATTCCCATGGTGATCGTTCGGATATCCAGGTTTTCCTTATCGATCATATTGATCGTTTCTAAAATTTCAAATGGATTGATCATACGCGCCTCCTAAATCCGGTGCATAGAGGAAAACAGTTCTTCACTCTGAATATGGATCGAAAGTCCGACTTCCTTTGCTAAAGCGTCCAGCTTTTCGGACATTTCTGAAACCTTTTTTCCTCCCATATCCACTAACATAATCATGGTAAACATATCCTGCATAATGGTCTGTGAAATATCTAAAATGTTAATTTCATTCTCACACAAAACACCGCTGACCTTTGCAATAATGCCGACCTTATCCTTGCCGACCACCGTTACAACAGCTTTCATTCTGATTCTCCTCTCATCTGTATCCATTCTCAAAACTGAATCTAATTATAGCAGGATTTTTCAATAAAATCCAACGGCAAAACAGTTAAAATATCCTCCGTTTTTTCGTATTTTCAAAT
>CAKSJF010000033.1 GCA_934462945.1 uncultured Clostridia bacterium
CCGCGGTTCTGACCGTCCCCCGGACGGTCATTCATTGCCGCGCTGCCGCTTCGCTACCCTTTGCTCAAGGGAGCCATAAATAGTAAGTGCAAAAGGGATATTTACTGGATTTAATCTATATTTCGTCGAACGGCAATAATCGAAAATTCGCACTCGCTAACGGCTCCCTTGAGCAAAGGGAGCTGTCACGCAGTGACTGAGGGATTGTCCCCCTTTATTGCAGTCCCTTCAAAAACTCCTTTGGAGAAACTCCCACCAACCTTTTAAACACCTTAGAAAAATACAGAGGATCGGAAAAGCCGCACAGGGCGGAAATATCTTTCATACAGGTCACGTTTTTTTCCATCAGCGCGCAGGCATTCTGAATCCGGACGGTATTGATATACTGCCGGACGGTCATATGCATATCGCGTTTAAAAACCGAAGAAATATAATTTTTATGATATGCACACGCCCGGCTCAAAAGCTCCAGCGACAGCGCCGGATTTTGCAGTTCGTCATCAATCATTTTTTTAATTTTCGGAACAATGCTCTCCTGATCCTTTGTTTCTTCTGCCGCTGATCTTTTTTCGATCGCCGAAAGTGTATATAAAAGCGTACTTTCCGAAATCATATCCAGATTTTTTTCATCTGCTAAAAAGAAAAACTGTTTCCAGGTTTCCAAAATCTCCGGACAGCCCGGAAAATACGAATGTCCGGCACAAATCCCGATCCGGTCTAACAGCATATATGCACGCACGCCCAGATAGCTGATATAAAAATACTGAAACTCCTCGCCCGATTCGATGGCATACGGAACAGAGGGGAATGTGAAAAAAACATCCCCCGGCGCAAGCGGAAGCTTTCCTGCGGTGGTATGCAAAAATCCCTCTCCTGCCGTTACACAGTATGCCTTATAAAGCGCGTCAATCCGAAAGCTGTCCGCATTCTGCGGTTCTGTTTCCAGCACAAAATGAACGGTGTTAATGACATCCGGTGCGGGCTCAAACGATACATATTTACAAATATTTTCTCCGGACACTCCGCATCCCCCCAATTCCATCATAGCATAAGCTTCTTTAAAAAGCAAGACTGTCTTATATTTTTCTGATAAGAAATGCAGACCGCATTGGTATACGGTCTGCATTTCTTATCGTCCGTTATAGCGTGCGCGGCTGCGTTTTCTGCGGCGCTTTTTCCGGCGGTTTGACCGGATCATCAAAACAAGCAGAATCAGCGCGATCAGGGAAATCCACAGAATCGGACTGGTGATCACCTTCACCACAATATGAATTGCGGCAAGGATATAATCCTTTTCCACATCATTGGTTGCTACTAATCCAACAATACTTAATTCTTTTCCCTGATAGGAGTAGACAATTTCGCCCAGATGATCGCCTTTTTGAATCGGCGCCCGGATATTCTCAGGAAGATGCGGTTCTGCTGTGATGTCCTCTACGCTGACATCCTTTGGGAGCAGCTTTTCAATTGTCTGCTCCGGTGTTAAGGCAACGCGCGTCTGATTCTTTGCCTCATACACCACAGAGTCAGCCACAACATCTCCATTTACGGCAATTTGGCAATAATGATAATTGTTAAATACCCATTCAAACAGATTTTTTGAATCCACAAAGGAATATGCGCCGTCTCCGGAGTTCAGATTCGTTGCATTCATCACAACGCAAATCAGCTCCATGTCATCCTTGGTTGCTGCGGAAACTAAACAGTTTCCTGCCTCGTCGGTAAATCCGGTTTTAATTCCGATTGCATATTTATAGAAAAGCTTTGTATTCCGGTAACGGCTGATTAAGTGATTGGTGCTGGATAAAACGCGCTCCTCCTGGTACTTGTTTGTGGGCGGAATCCGGTAAAGCCCGGTGCTGACAATTTTCCGGAACATCTCATTCTGCATTGCATACCGCGCAAGGACTGCCATATCCTCTGCTGTGGTATAGTGGTTATCATCATGAAATCCGTGTGCATTTGCGAAATGCGTGTTCGTCATTCCAAGTTCTGCGGCTTTCTGATTCATCATATCCACAAATCCCTGCAAGCTGCCCCCAATGTGTACGCCGATTACATTTGCCGCGTCGTTGGCAGAATACACGAGCATACCGTATAATAGCTGCTCTAAGGTCAATTCCTCTCCCACCAGGATTCCCATATGGGAATGCTTGATGGTGATCGGATCAATTGCTTCGTGTGTTGCGGTGACCGTATCGGTCAGCGTTCCATGCTCCAAAGCCAAAATCGCGGTCATGATTTTTGTGGTGGATGCTGGGTAAACCTTTTCACTCTTATTCTTTTCAAACAGAATTTCCCCGGTTTTCCGGTCCATTAAAAGCGCAGCCTGACAATGCAGGGTCACGCCGTTTGCCTCGGTAGTTTCCTTTGCCTTTAGCTCTTTTTCCTTTTCTGAAAGCGTCTCCTCCGCAACCGGACTGGGCGAGGGTGAGGGTGACGCTGCCGGCTCTGCAAAAACAGGACAGACAAGCGCAAGCGCTAAAAACAAGGAAATGATATATCGTTTCATAGCTTACTCCATTCTAAGTATTTATTTGCAGAAAATGCAATAACAAAAATCTAATATGCTGCCTTATTCTATTATCGTAATTTTTTTGTAATAATATTATTATACCGGAAATTTTGTATGATTGCAAGACCTTTTTAGAATAATTTCAAATATATCTGCTAAATTGTCAGTATTTGACGGCAGTGTGCACGGGCGGATTATATCCGCCCCTACGGATTTTTACCGAAATTCAAAAAAAATATCTCATTCAAAAGCCGCGTTTATTTTTGTCGGACTTCTTGCAATTTTTAGAAAAACATGCTATAATGAAAGCAATTGAATAGAAAGAGGGATTAGGATGAAATTCACAGAAGCCGAGTTTATTCCGGTTTTGTTTGGAAACGATATTAATGTATATAGCGTTGCGCGTGCGTTCTATGAGCGGTACGGCGTGCAGAGCAAGGGTTTTGGTAAGGCGGCTAAGGGAACATGCTATTTAAGTCAGCTGATTGATTTTACGGCTGTTCCGGGGCTGGACGAGCAGAAAACCTTTGTCAAAACGGTGAACGATTTTGCAGAAAAGCATCAGGATAAAGCCATTTTAGCCATTGGCTGCGGTGATAATTATGTCAAATGTCTGGCGCAGAATCAGGGCGAATTTTCTGCAAATGTAATTGCGCCGTATGCTGACTACGATTTTTTAGAGGGTCTGATGGATAAGGAAAAATTCTATGCGCTTTGCGAAAAGCATGGGATTGACTATCCGAAAACGGTCATCTGCACACAGGAAAACCGGAACGATCTGGAGCTTCCGTTTGGTGCGCCCTATATCATCAAGCCTGCAAACCAGGTGATGTATTACCGTCATAAATTTGAGGGACAGAAGAAGGTATTCTGCGCTGAATCGGAGCAGGAATTGAGAACCATTCTCCGGAAAACGTATGAGGCAGGCTATACCGACCATATGATCATCCAGGATTTTCTCCCGGGTGACGATACCTACATGCGCGTTTTAACCGGATATGCCGACCGGAATGCCAAGGTGAAAATGATGTGCTTAGGACATGTTCTCTTAGAGGAGCATACCCCCTATGGAATCGGAAATCATGCGGTGATTATCACTGAGTATGAGGAAAAACTGATGATGAAATTTAAAAAGCTTTTGGAGGAAATCCACTATGTCGGCTTCTTTAATTTCGATATCAAGTTTGATGAGAGAGACGGGAAATATAAGGTTTTTGAAATTAATACACGTCAGGGACGGAGTAATTTTTATGTCACCGGATCTGGGCATAATATTGCGCGCTGCTATGTGGAGGATTATGTGCACCACCGCGAGCTGGCAGAGGATTTTGCAAAGAATGAATACCTCTGGATGGTTGTTCCGAAAGGGGTTGCATTCCGCTATGCGCCTGCCTATAAGGATCGGATGAAACGGCTGATCCGGGAGAAAAAGTATGTCAATCCGCTGTTTTTCAAAGAGGATCGCGCCCCGGGCAGAATGTTCCGTCTTTATAAATCGCAGCTGGGACATTACTATAAATTCCATAAATATTTAAAGAAACCGGAGAAATAAGGATGAAAAAATTAGGAATAATCGGCGGCATGGGGCCGCTTGCCAGTCAGCTTTTGTATCGGGAAATCACCGAGCATACAAAAGCCTCCTGCGATCAGGAGCATATTGATATGATTCTTTTGAGCCATGCCAGTATGCCGGATCGGACGGGCGCAATCCTGTCCGGGGATACGGAGCATGTTTTTCGCCTGCTTTCGGAGGATGCAAAAATGCTCGAAAAAAACGGCATGGGCGCAATTGCCATCCCTTGCAACACCTCGCATTATTTTTGGGACAAGCTGCAAGGGGAGGTTTCTGTTCCGGTGATTCATATGGTGCGCAAAACCGTTCTGACCGCAAAAGAGCAGGGCAGAAAAAAACTTGGAATTCTTGCCACCGACGGAACAATTCTGACCGGTGTGTATGAAAAAGAATGTCAGGCTGCCGGAGTGGAATATTTTAAACCGAATCCGGAAATTCAAAAGCTTGTGATGAAAATTATCTACGAACAGATCAAATGCGGACTGCCGGGCAGCAGAGAGGATTTTGCAAAAATTGACGCATATTTAAAGGAAAACGGCTGTGATGCTGGAATCCTTGCCTGCACCGAGCTTTCCTGCTATCGCAGACAGGAGCATTTGCAGGATTTCTATATCGACGCCCTTTCCGTTCTCTGCCGCGAAGCAATTACCATCTGTGGTGCTGTTTATCAGGAGTAACGGGGTGACAAATTGTTGGAAAAGAAAAGTCGGAATGACGGAGTGTATGACTGATTTTTTTATGCAATAAAAAAATCGGAATGGAGCGTAGTCCATTCCGACGTGGAGCTGACAACCGGAATCGAACCGGTGACCTCTACACTACCAATGTAGTGCTCTACCTTCTGAGCTATGTCAGCACAACATCATTATTATAAATGATTTTTTTCATTTTGTCAAGGGGTAAATGCAAAAAAACTGCTGTAAAGTGAAAAAAAAATTATATTTTCTTTAATTTTAAGAAAATTTTGCATCTGATTCCTCCATCATCGCCTTAATGGAAAGTGCGTATTCGGTTGGGGTCATATGCACAAACCGTTTAAACTGCCGGGAAAAATAATGAATCCCGGAATAACCTAAAATTTCAGATATCTGCGTGATGTTGTAATGATCTTCACGCAGATATTTTTTTGCCGCGTCTATTTTCATGCGTGAGAAATATTCAATCGCACCCATGGAAAAGCTCTCGCGGAACATATTTTCAATGGCGGTGCGGTTAGTTCCGCTGTATTCGGTCAGATCCCGGAGGGTGATATTTTCGGAAAGATGATCTGACATATAGCCGAGAATCCGTCCTAATACGCTGTTGAAATATTTCTCGTATGGAGAAGCTTTTTGACCGGGGCGCGGCGCGTTTCTAAGAAAGGAAAGCAGGAGATTTGAAAGACAAATCCGGATCATCTGTTCTGCGCCGGGGAGGGCGTTTTTCCGGCGCGTCAGAAATTTGGTGTCCGGATTATCCAGCGGTGTGGAAAATGCGTTCTGGTATTCTGCAATCATCCGGGAAATCAGCCGCTTTTCCTCCTGACCGGCAAACAGCCGTTTTTTTCGGAAAAAGGACATTGCCGGGGAGGTGCAGGCAAAGGAAATGACCGCAATATTCGGTGCGGTTTCGCCGTCGGCATACAGTCTGTGCCATTCGTTCGGTTCGTGAAAAAGAATTTCCCCCTGCTTTAAAAGATAATCCTGTTCCTCCGCACAGGCATGAATTTCTCCGCGGTCTACATATACCATTTCCCAAAAATCGTGCCGTTCCCCGCGAAAGGTATACTGCTTTGAAAATTCGTAATAATGAATGGTGTAAAGTTTTTGAATCGTCAGAGTATCTTTTAAGCGTACACCGGTATAGTCCATTTTTATCATCTCCTGTTTTTTTATATTGTATCATAAATACTGCAAGGCTGCAAGTGTTTTTTTGTACGATTGTGCAAAACAAAGTGCAGAATGTGCAAATACATTTTCTCAAAATAGGATTATGATAGAGATAAGAAATGAATAAGGAGGATGATTATGCCGAGTATACATATGCAAGCAGTTTCATCATTAGAAAAAATCTTTCCGGAGCATACGCTAAAAGCGCCGCGGTTTGATCGGGCAAGCTGTCTTTTAGGAGAAATTTTCTCTTATCAGATTGCATTTTCCGGCAATAACTTTTTCGGAACAAGACGTTCTAAAATTACCGTTACATCCGATTTGGAAATCGAAATTTATGATGTGGATACCGTTCCGGTCAATATGCCGTCCTTTATGACGGAATACGACAACGGCTATTTAGTGCGTGATGCGGCTGTCATTCCGGATTTACTGTCCCCATCGGACGGCACAGCGGCTGTTTCCGGATATTATTATAAGGCGCTTTGGATTCGGGTGAAAACAAACGCGGATACCAAGCCGGGGATTCATACCATCAAAATTTCTCTGGAGAGTGACGAGGGAGACAGGGCGGAAAATGTATTTACCCTAAAGGTACTTCCGGTAAAGCTGCCAAAGCAAAAACTGCTCTTTACAGAATGGCTGCACTGCGACTGTATTTCGTCCTATTACGGATTAGAGCCGCTTTCGGAAAAGCACTGGGACTATCTTAAAAAGTTTGTGCGTATGGCACGGGAAAACGGGATTAACATGCTGTTGACTCCGGTTTTCACACCGCCGTTAGATACGAAAATCGACGCAGAGCGTCCGACAGTGCAGCTTGTGGATGTTTCTTATGCAGACGGAGTGTATACCTTTGGTTTTTCCAAACTCGACCGCTGGCTTGCACTTTGCAGGGAGTGCGGAATTGAGTATATTGAGGTTTCGCATCTTTTCTCGCAGTGGGGTGCATACCACACTCCGAAAATTGTGGTGCATGAAAACGGGAGGGACATAAAAAAATTCGGTTGGCAGACGGATTCTCTCTCGGAGGAATATCGGGATTTCCTGTCACAGCTGTTGCCGGTTCTGACTGACTATTTTAGAAAGAACTGGGATCCGAAAAAGGTTTATTTTCATCTTTCGGATGAGCCAAACCAGGAGCAGATAGAACGCTACGGAGAAATCAGTCGTTTTTTCAAGCCGCTTTTGGGAGAGTTTCCGCTGATGGACGCATTGTCCGACTATGAAATTTACGAAAAGGGTTATGTTTCTGCGCCGGTTTCCTCCACGCGTACCATTGACGAATTTATCCGCCACGGTGCAAAAAATCTCTGGGCATATTATTGCTGCGGAGAGGGGAGAGAAAATTTAAGCAACCGCTTTATTGCAATGCCGTCCTGCCGAAACCGTGTGATGGGCGCGCAGCTTTACAAATTCGATATTAAGGGATTTCTGCATTGGGGGTATAATTTCTATTATTCGCAGTATTCCACAAAGCTTGTGAATCCGTTTGTGGTAAATGATGCAGACGGCGGATTCCCGGCAGGAGATTCGTTTTCGGTTTATCCCGGTTCGGACGGCCCGCTGCCGTCGCTCCGGCTGTTTGTCTTTTATGATGCTTTGCAGGATTTATCTGCTTTGCAGCTTTTGGAGGAACTGACCGACCGCGAAACCGCCGAGAGTGCAATCGGCTATCCGATCACCTTTAAAGACTATCCCCAGACAGCAGATTTTGTGCTTTCGGCAAGAGAAAGAGTCAATGACTTGATTGAAAAAAATATATAATTTGAACAATCCCTCAGTCAGCTTTGCTGACAGAACCCTATAAACGAGAGCATAGGAGAAAAGCTCTGACTAAAATCGAGGTTCTGCAAATATACAAAATTGTACTTATCAAAAGGCTCCCTTGAGCAAAGGGAGCTGTCACGAAGTGACTGAGGGATTGTGAAACTAAAGGAGTATGAGAATGATGAGTGAACAAAAAAAATCAGCTGCATTAGTGGTTATGGCAGCAGGAATGGGAAGCCGTTACGGCGGTTTAAAGCAGTTAGATCCGATCGGACCGAACGGAGAAATTATTCTGGATTTTTCCGTCTATGACGCGGTTCGTGCCGGGTTTGACCAGGCAGTCTTTATCATCCGCCGCGATTTTGAGGAGGATTTCCGCAAAATGGCAGGAGAGCGAATCGAAAAAATGATCGACACAAAATATGTGTTCCAGGACATGACAAATCTTCCGGACGGATTTACTGTCCCTGACGGAAGAACAAAGCCGTGGGGGACGGGGCATGCAGTATATTGTGCAAAGGACGCGGTTTCCTCACCTTTTGTGCTGATCAATGCGGACGATTACTACGGACGTTCCTCTTTCCAGTTAATTTATGATCATCTGACCAAGGAAAATGAGCTTTGCATGGCAGGCTTTCAGCTTGGAAACACCTTAACGGAAAACGGAACGGTTTCGCGCGGTGTCTGCGAAACGGAAAACGGCTATTTAAAAGCAATCACCGAGCATACCGCCTTAGACCGGAATAGCGGCATTCCGCTTGATACGATTGTATCGATGAATATGTGGGGATTGAAACCGGAGATTTTCTCCTATTTAGAGCAGGATTTGGTGGAGTTTTTAGAAAACCTGGATAATCCGCAAAAGGGTGAATTTTATATTCCGACCGTTGTGGATCATTTAATCCACCGCCATAATTATCCGGTTCGCGTGCTGGAATGTGCAGAAAAATGGTACGGCGTTACCTATCATGAGGATAAGCCGGGTGTGGCACGTGCGCTCCGGGCATTGGTGGAGCAGGGTTATTATGATCAGTTTTAATCCTACGTCTTTTGAATGAGTTTAATTTTTGTGCATTTCGATAAAAAACCGTAGGGGCGGATAATATCCGCCCGCTTCTGCCGGATAAAAGAATTCGGGCGGATGCTATCCGCCCCTACCGCATTGTCCCACTTAAAACTGTACATTATAATTAAAGTGTAAAGGTTTAACAAAAAATAAGGTACTACAAATATGCGCTTTATTTATAATTTGTTCACTCATTCAAAAACCGTGGTTTTAATCTTGAAAAAGATTGACTTTTTTCTGATTTGTGGTACAATAGTATAAGGAAAACACAGGAAAACATTTGGGAGGAACAAGCATGTCAGAAAAAATATTAGTGGCACAGTCCGGAGGACCGACAGCGGCAATTAATGCAACCTTGAGCGGTGTGATCGGCGGTGCGCTGGAAGCAGGCGCGGAGATTTACGGTGCAGAGAACGGAATCAAGGGAGTGATGGAAGATCGGACGGTGCATTTGAATCCGGTTTTTGAGCATGCAGAAAACCGCGCTCTGCTCCGAACCACGCCGTCCTCTTATTTAGGCTCCTGCCGCTACAAGCTGCCGGAGGGGGAGGACGCGGTTTACCGGGATATTTTCGAAAAGCTTGACCGGGACGGAATCACACGGTTTCTCTATATCGGCGGTAACGATTCGATGGACACGGTCGGCAAGCTTTCCTCCTATGCGAAAAAGCACGGGATCGGAATTTCGATTGTCGGCGTACCGAAAACGATTGATAACGACCTGGTCGGAACAGATCATACGCCTGGCTTTGGGTCGGCGGCAAAGTATGTTGCGGCAACGGTACGTGAAATTGCGCGGGACAGCGCGGTTTATGCAGAACGCTCTGTGACCGTGGTGGAGATTATGGGCAGAAATGCCGGCTGGCTGACTGCGGCATCCTCGCTTGCACGCTGTTCCACCTCGCTTGCTCCGCATTTGATTTATCTGCCGGAGCGTCCGGTCAGCGCGGAAAAAATTCTTTCCGATATTGAACACTGTCCGGCGCGGAATATGATTGTGGCAGTTTCAGAGGGTGTGAAGAACGAAAAGGGCGAGTATTTCTGCGCAGATGAGGCAGGCGCGCACGATATTTTCGGTCATGCCCAGCTTGCCGGTGCGTCGCGCGTGATTGCCGGATTGGTGAAAAACCGTTTTCATTATAAAACGCGCGGAATTGAGCTGAACATTCCGCAGCGGTGCGGTGCGCATTTTGCGTCTGAAACCGATCTTTTTGAAAGCGAACGAATCGGCAGAGCCGGCGTTTTGGCGGCGCTTGCCGGTAAAACCGGAATCTCTATGGGGTTTGAGCGCACCTGCGAATATCAGGTGAAAATTGTTGAGAATGACGTTTTAGAGGTAGCAAATAAAGAGCGCCGCCTGCCGGATGCCTATATCCATCCGGATGCAAATGACGTAACGGATGCATTCTTAACCTATGCGCGCCCCTTGATTCTGGGCGAGCCGCAGCTTATGATGGAGGATGGACTTCCAAAGCATATTGCGCTTAGAAAATTCTAATTTTTTTGGATTGACTGCATATTTTTTCTTTCTCCGGTTCATAATAGGACTGAGGAAAGGAGGGAGAAACTATGAGTCATCAGAATCAGCAAAATAATCAACAGAACAAAAATAACCAGCAGAATCAGCAGCAGAACAAGCAGCAGAATCAGCAAAAGAATCAAAACAACCAGAACGAACAGAAATAACGGACATACTCTGTTTCAAAAATCGCAGGAGCAGCCGCCGGGATCGGGCGGCTGTTTTTTTCACGTTTTTTTCATTCCCTCATAGGATATAACAAGAGGTGAATTTTATGTTGATTCGAGTACCCTATGACAGAGCCGCCGCGGTTGCCTACGCGGAAAAGTGGGCATTTTCCAGGAATCCGGAATATTACGATTTCCATGGGATCGGCGGCGATTGTACGAATTTTGTGTCCCAGTGCGTTTATGCCGGATGCGGTGTGATGAATTATACTCCGGAATACGGGTGGTATTATATTGATCTGGAAAACCGGTCGCCCTCCTGGAGCGGTGTGGAGTTTTTTTATGATTTCTTTTCGGAAAATCAGTCGGTCGGACCGCATAGCATGCGCGCTCCGCTTTCCCGGCTGCTTCCGGGGGATGTGGTGCAGCTTGGCAGAGAGGACGGCAGCTTTTATCATACGCTTTTGGTGCTGTCGAATGATTCGGAAATCCTCGTTGCCGCCCATACCAACGACGCACTCTACCGTCCCCTTTCCTCCTACCAATTCGACCAAATCCGCGCCCTCCATATCACAGATGCATTTCGTCAGACTTCTTTCTGAAATAGACAAGGTTTTTTATAAAACCTATACAAAACCGAAAAAAATTTAAAGTTTCCCCTTGCAAACATTTTAAAATTGTGCTATAATACAGCTAATATATCAGCAAAGGCGCTGTGCAGGTTTATTTCTGCATGGCGTTTTTTATTTATCGGAGGGGTTTTAAGATGTTTGATTTAGAAAAGACCCGGCACTTAGCGGAGCTTTCCAAGCTATCCTTTTCGGAGGAGGAGCTATCCAGAATGACAGCGCAGATGACGGACATTATCGCACTGATGGACGAGGTACAAAAGATTGATAAAAATATACCGGAATACACGCAGGCAGCTGTTTCCTATGCTGACTTGAGAGCGGATGAGGCAAAGCCATCGCTTGCAACCGGGCAGGTTTTACAAAATGCAAAGGAAACAAAGGACAACAGTTTTGTTGTGCCGAAGGTTGTCTAAAAAGGGGGTATAAACATGCTGAAGGATCTGAGAAAACAGCTGGATGAAAAGAAGATCAGCGCAAAGGAGCTGACTGATTCCTATTATGACCAGATCGGGAAACTCAATGATACGGTCAAAAGCTATCTGACGCTTTGCCCGGAGCTTGCAGAGCAGCAGGCAGAAAAAGCGCAAAAGCGGATTGATGAAAAGAATGCATCTCCCTTAACCGGGATTCCGGTTTCGATTAAGGATAATATCTGTACCAAGGGGATCAAAACGACCTGCGCATCCAAAATGCTGGAGGATTTTGTTCCGGTTTATAACGCATTTGCAGCAGATCAGCTTGACCGGGACGGTGCGGTGTTCTTAGGAAAAACCAACATGGACGAGTTTGCAATGGGCGGATCGGGTCAAACCTCCTATTTCGGCGGCAGCCGCAACCCCTATGATCTTTCTTGTGTCACCGGCGGTTCGTCGAGCGGTGCGGCGGCAAGCGTTGCAGCTGGACTTTGCGCGGCGGCAATCGGTTCGGATACCGGCGGTTCGGTGCGTCAGCCGGCAGCCTTTTGCGGTGTAACCGGTTTAAAGCCGACCTACGGAACAGTTTCGCGCTACGGTCTGATCGCGTTTGCATCCAGTCTGGATCAGATCGGCGTTTTAGCAAAATCGGCAGAGGACTGCGGAATCGTGCTAAATACAATTGCCGGAGCGGACGAAAATGACGCAACTTCCTCCCGGAAAATACATACAGATTACACCGAAAAAATCGGTTCTTCCCTTACCGGGTTAAAAATCGGTCTGCCAAAGGAATTTTTCGGAGACGGCATTGACCCGGAGGTACGGGACAGCGTGATGGCGGCGGCAGAATTTTACCGTGCTGCCGGGTGTGAGCTTGTCGAGGTATCCATGCCAAGCCTCCCCTATGCGGTGTCGGCATACTATCTCTTATCCTCTGCGGAGGCGGCAAGCAACCTTTCCCGGTTTGACGGCATTAAATACGGACATCGCGCGGAATATGGAGAGGATTTTAACGATCTGATCAGCCGTTCCCGGAGCGAGGGCTTTGGGATGGAGGTAAAGCGCAGAATCATGCTCGGAAACTACGCGCTTTCCAGCGGCTACTATGATGCATACTATAAAAATGCTTTAAAAATCCGGCAGAAAATTAAGGACGAATACCAGGAAATTTTCTCCCGGTGCGATCTGATTCTGACCCCGACCGCGCCGACTGCGGCGTATAAAATCGGTGCGCAGGAGGAAGATCCGGTCAAAATGTATTTAGCGGACATCTGCACCGTTCCGGTTAATATTGCAGGTCTGCCGGCAATCAGCACAACCTGTGCATACACAAATGCCGGACTGCCAATTGGTATGAGCCTGGTGGGAAAAGCATTTGACGAGGCAACCATCCTGATGGCGGCGGATCGGTTTGAGCGTGATTTTAAGAGACAGGAGGCGGCATTATGAAATACATTCCGGTCATTGGCTTGGAAATCCATGCCGAGCTTTTAACAAAATCAAAGGTATTCTGCGGCTGTCAAAATGAATTTGGCGGCGGCGCAAATGAGCGTGTGTGTCCGCGTTGCTCCGGTATGCCGGGAACACTCCCGATCTTAAATCAGAGCGTGGTTGCACAGGCGGTGCGCGCAGGCTTTGCCTTAAACTGCGACATCAACGAGTATTCCGCATTCGACCGCAAAAACTATTTCTACCCCGATCTTCCGAAAGCATATCAGATCACACAGTTTTTTCATCCGATCTGTACAAACGGATATATTGCGCTAAAGGACACGAAAATCCGCATTAACCGGATTCACATTGAGGAGGATGCCGGAAAATTAGTGCATGATGAGTATGAGGGAATCTCCATGGCAGACTATAACCGCTGCGGTGTTCCGCTGATCGAGATTGTAACCGAGCCGGATTTTCGGACGATTGAGGAGGTGCAGAGTTTTGTTTCCGACATTGCCTTGCGGCTAAAATATGCCGGGGTTTGCGATGCCAAGCTGGAACAGGGATCTTTGCGTGTGGACGTGAATATTTCCTTAATGCCCTATGGGTCGGACGTATTCGGAACACGTGCCGAGATTAAGAATCTGAACTCCATCAAAGCAATCGGACGCGCGATTGCTTATGAAATTGAACGGCAGTCAGAAATTTTAGACCAGGGCGGCAAGGTGGTGCAGGAAACGCGCCGGTTTAACGACAACCATGGCGACACAAAAGCGCTCCGTTCCAAGGAGGAGGCGCACGATTACCGCTATTTCCCCGAACCGGATATTCCGCCGGTATTTTTAAGCAGGGAAACGATTTCTGAAATTCAGAAATCGATGCCGATGATGCCGGGAGAGCGGATGGAGGAATATACAGAAAAATTCGAACTTCCGCAAGAGGATGCGGAGCTGATCATTGCCGACCGTGCATTTTCCGATTTTTATAATGCTGCCGTTGCAATTTGCCCGGAATACCGGGAGGTGGCAAACCTGATGTTGGGTGCGTTAAACCGTTGTCTGAACGAAAGCGGAAAAACCATGGAGCAATTACAGTTTACACCGGCAGAACTGGCGGAGCTGGCACAGATGAGTGCGGACGGCACAATCAGCAAAAATACCGCCAGAGATATTTTAGTGATTCTGTTTGCAGAGGGCGGAAAACCAAGACAGATTGCCGAGAAAAATAACTGGATCATGCAGAATGATACCGATGGAATTGAGAAAATTGTAGATGAGGTGTTAGCACAAAATGCCGACTGCGTTTCGGACTATAAAAAAGGAAACCAAAAGGTGTTCGGATTTTTGATGGGTCAGGTGATCCGTGCAGTCGGAAAATCCGGCAATCCAAAGCTTTGCAAGGATTTGATGATGAAAAAATTAGAGGAATGAGGGATTTTCATGAAAACTGCGGACGGCAGAGCTTTTTTAGAGCAAATTACAATAGAAGATTTAAAAAAAGCAGTCGGGGGAGAAATCACATTCGGTGCATGTGTGCATAAAATCCGCACCATGAAGGAGTTTTCCTTTGTACTGCTCCGGACGGGCGATTTTGTGGTACAGTCGGTTTATACCCCGGCATGCGAGGGGGATTTTGCCGCCCTTTCGGAGGGTGCATATGTTTCGGTTACCGGAACGGTGGCAGAGGAGGAACGCGCGGCATACGGTGTTGAAATCACGCTGACCTCCTTTGAAATTCTTTCGCTGCCGCATGAGGCATATCCGCTCCACGTTTCAAACCGGCGGATTGGCTGTCCGATTGAGACGGAGCTGGAATACCGGAGCGTGGCGCTCCGGAATCCGATGGAACGTGCCGTCTTTAAAATATCCGAGGGTGTTTGCGGCGGATTTCGTGAATTTATGATCAAAAACGGCTTTACCGAAATTCATACCCCGAAAATCGTTGCCGCAGGTGCAGAGGGCGGCGCAAATATCTTTAAGCTGAAGTATTTTGGAAAAAATGCATATCTGGCACAAAGTCCGCAGTTTTATAAGCAAACCTGCGTGGCATTTTTTGACCGTGTGTTTGAAATTGCCCCGGTTTACCGCGCAGAAAAGCATAATTCCACCCGACATTTGAATGAATATATCGGACTGGATTTTGAAATGGGCTTTATCCGTTCCATGCAGGATGTGATGGAGATGGAAACGGCAATGCTCCGCTATGTGGTGGACTATTTAAAGGAGCATTACGGGGACACCCTGACACTTTTAGACATCACACTCCCGGAGATCAAAACAATTCCGGTTGTCACTTTTTTCGAGGCATTAGACATTTTAGGGAAAAACCACAACCAATTCGATTTAGACCCGCAGGATGAGGTGGATTTATGCGAGTATGCAAAAAAGGAATACGACAGTGAATTTATCTTTGTGGAGAAATTTCCGTCTGCCAAGCGTCCGTTTTATGCGATGGATTCCAAAGAAGATCCCAAGCTTGCAGAAAGCTTTGACCTTTTGTTCCGCGGACTGGAAATTACTACAGGCGGTCAGCGGATTCACGACTATACCGAACAGGTGGAAAAGCTCAAACGCTATGGCATTGAGCCGGAGGAGCTTTCCGAATACTTAAAAATTCACCGCTACGGCATGCCGCCTCACGGCGGACTCGGTATCGGACTGGAACGTCTTGTGATGAAGCTTTGCGGACTTTCCAATATCCGCTCCGCAAGCCTGTTTCCAAGAGACATTAACCATCTTGATCCGTAATAGAAATCGTTTAAGAATCCCCCGGTGTGGGGGTTCTTTTTTTTGGATTCGTGCGATTCCATCTTGATAAACTCAATCTCCACCTGGAGCGGAGAGTTTCCTAAAAGGCGCAGAAGCTGGGTTTCGGTTGTGATCTTGGTTGGCATCAGGTTCATAATCGCAAGCTTCAGCGGACGGATGTCCTGATGCATCGCTTTCTTCTCGGTCATCACAAAGATATTTTCAGCGCGCAGCTGATTTGTGGCAGGCAATTGGTCTGGTACTTTGATAGGCATTTCTTCTGATCCCTCCTGAATTTTGTGGGGACAATCCCTCAGTCGGCTTGCGCCGCCAGTTTCTCGCTGCGGCTCGGTCACATCGCGGTTCTGACCGTCCTCCGGACGGTCATTCATTGCCGCGCTGCCGCTTCGCTACCCTTTGCTCAAGGGAGCCTTTGGTAAGTGCAAATCTTAAGTATAATTTGTTGACAGCAATATTTATTTAGAGAACTATATTCCCCATTTTCTCTCGCTAATAGGCTCCCTTGAGCAAAGGGAGCTGTCAGCGTAGCTGACTGAGGGATTGTCCCATTCCCCTACCTTGTTTTTATTAAATCCTTACACTTCAATTATAGGGTACAAATGTTTTAGCTTAATTTTTGCAGTCTCTTTATTATATCATGTTTTTATCGAATGTGAAGTTTTAAGTGGGACGAGACGGTAGGGGCGGATAGCATCCGCCCGAATTCTTTTATCCGGCAGAAGCGGGCGGATAATATCCGCCCCTACGCGAGGTTATTTTATTGATAAATTAAATTCAATATTAAGAGAATGATCTTGTGTTAGAAAAGGCGTTTCCTGGCAATTCAACAACCGTAGTAACGGACAATGTGCCTATTGACAAAAAATCTTGCATTGTGGTATAATAAATATGCTTTGGAAACAGAGTGAATATCTGGTGTAAAAGAGGAGAGATTTTGTGTATTTGGTCAGCATACCGGTAAACTGTTATAAATTTCACCGAGCAAAGGACAAGCAGCCGATTTTAGAGGAATTACGGGCATTTGACGCGGATCGGGTGATGCTCAATTTTGAAACGAAGCTGGATGGTGCGCTTGCTTTTCACAATGCGGAGGAATACCAAACACAGCTTTGTTATCTGCGTGAGGCATGTGTATTTTTCAAACAGCATGGGTTTGAGGTTGGCGCGTGGTTTTGGGGACTGCAATTCGACCAGGCGTTTGATTTTATAACCATTAAAACCCTTAGCGGTAAGCAGGTACAAAATTTTGCATGTCCGGCTGACGAGCGGTTTTTAGCGACTTTTCAGCGCTGTCTTAGGGATGTTGCCAAGACGGGCGTTGATATGATTCTTCTAAATGACGATCTGCGCTTTGGAGCATGGAACGGGTTTGGGTGTCTTTGCGAAAACCATGTTCATATGATTTGTGAGCAGTTGGGAGAAAACATAGAAGAAACCCGGCTCAGGGAATTGATTCTAAGCGGCGGAAAGAACCGATACAGAGACGCTTTTTTAAACGCAAATAAACTCTCACTTCAGAATTATGCTGTGAAAATGCGCCAGGCGGTGGATGAAGTCAATCCAAAGCTGCGGTTAGGCTTTTGCGCCTGCATGTCCTCCTGGGATATTGACGGAGACGCATTTGCGCTTTCAAAACTCCTTGCGGGAAATACCAAGCCTGTTCTTCGCCTGATCGGTGCGCCTTACTGGGTTGTCGGATCGGGAAAGGATCATTTGCAGGATGTGGTGGAGCTGGAGCGAATGGAGGCAAGCTGGAATCGGGATCCTGAAATTGAGCTGATCGCGGAGGGAGACGCATATCCGCGTCCGCGCCTGAACTGTCCGGCAAGCTATTTAGAGGGATTTGATACAGCACTTCGGGCATCCGGTGCGCTCGACGGAATTTTGAAAATCTGTATGGACTATGTTTCAAACGTTGGCTATGAGGACGGATATTGCAGGCAGTATCGGAAAAACAACCCGGTTTACCGGGAGATCGAAAAGCATTTCTCCGATAAAAAGCCTTGCGGTATCCGGGTGTATGAGTTTATGCACAAGGCGGAGCGGATGCAGTTTCCAAATGCTCTGGGTACTGCGAGTGATATGGAGCAGGTATTTTATCCGTCCGCTGCAAGGGTGTTATCTGCCAGCGCCATTCCGACCGTTTATGAGGGGGTTGGCGTGACTGGAATTGCATTTGGGGAAAATGCTTATCAGCTAACCGAGGATGATTTAAAAAATGGAATGATCTTAGACGTGCTTGCGGCAAAAATTCTGACCGATCGGGCAATTTTAGCAGATATCCCGCCTTATGCATTCCGTGGAATTGTTCTAAAAAAATAAATAGGAGCAAAAGGAGTATAGAATGTTCAGATTATTTTTAAAAGACGGCAATTTGTTTTATGAAGAAAACAAATTTGTAGAAAAAAACACCTTTTTCAATCAGGAGATTAACGCTTCGCCGACCTGCACCTACGAGGAACACAAGGATCGGCTGCCCATGCCGGTTTGGGAGGGGCACGACGGCACAATCGCATGCTATGAGCATGTTTTAAAAACGGCTTTTCAGAATTTTAAAGCACCAGACCCCAGATCGGGGTTTGTTTCTCCGTTTATTGATACGGCATTTAACGGCAATCTGTTTATGTGGGATTCTGCGTTTAATGTTATGTATGGGAAATATTTTATAGAGGCGGCTGATTTCCAGGTGACGCTGGATAATTTCTATGCACGCAAGCATAAGGACGGTTTTATATGCCGGGAATTGAGTGAGGAGGAGGCAGGCGACCGGTTTTCAAGAGATGATCCGGGTTCGACCGGTCCGAATATTCTCCCCTGGGCAGAGTGGGAATATTATTGCACCACCAACAACAAGGAGCGGTTAAAGATCTGCGAAAAAAGGGAAAATCAGGAGGATGAACCAATGGTTTTCGTAAAGAGTGATGTTCCGGTTACAGTTGAGGTAATATGGAATGGGAACACGAAATTGATTGAGTCATAATTCGTCGGAAGCATAAAATGGGATGTCAAAAAAGAGTGCAGAACGCTCCAAACGCGCCCGACGGCGTACTGGCGTACTCCGAGCGGCGCGTTTGGAGCGTAGTTCAAGGGCAATCATCATAGGAAATCCGCAAAAAAATGCGGATTTCAACCTAAATAATTTATTTTCGAGATATTTAAGCCCTTGAACGGTCTGTGCCTTTTTTGGCATCCCCTTTCATTCCTTGTTTAATTAGTTTTTTTGCTTGCTGTGCCTGTTCCTTTGTCGCGTCCGGAGTGTCGGACAGGGGATAGGGGATTCCAAGCTTTTCGTACTTATACCGTGCCATGGAGTGGTACGGCAGTGTCTCTACCCGTTTGACATTGGAAAGCGTGCCGATAAATTCGCCGAGCTTTTCCAGATCGTTTTCATCTAATGTGATTCCCGGTACAACAACATGCCGGATCCAAACCGGAATCTTTTTTTCATCCAAATATTTTGCAAAGGCAAGAATATTCTGATTTGATTGCCCGGTCAAGGCTTTATGCTTTTGATCGTCAATTTCTTTAATATCCAACATCACCAAGTCTGTGACAGATAAAAGTGCGTCAATTTTTTCGGTGTTTTCCGGAGAAAAGGTAATCCCGGAGGTGTCTAAGCAGGTATGCACCCCTTTTTTCTTTGCGCCGGTGAATAACTCTGTGACAAAGTCAATCTGCATCAGCGGTTCTCCGCCGCTGACGGTGATTCCGCCGTCCTTGCCCCAGTAGTTTTTATAGCGCAGGGCGCGGGATAAAACCTCGCTTGCCTCATGCTCCTCTGCGCCTGCCTGCGTCCAGGTGTCCGGGTTATGGCAGTACTGACAGCGCATCGGGCATCCGCTCACAAATACCACAAAGCGTACCCCCGGTCCGTCCACCGAACCAAAGGATTCAAAAGAATGGATAAGTCCTGTCATATGGTTTCCTCCTTTAGAGTATTTCAACAACTGATAACTCAGCTCTATGAACAATCCCTCAGTCACCTAACGGTGACAGCTCCCTTTGCACAAGGGAGCCGCCGTTTTGAATTTATATATCCGGTAATCCGGAATTTTTACATAGATTTGTGGCAGGTACGGGAGATAACATCAAGCTGCTGCTCGCGTGTTAAGTCGATGAATTTTACTGCATAACCGGAAACACGGATGGTAAAGTTTGCATATTCCTCTTTTTCCGGATGCTCCATAGCATCGATCAGTTTTTCTGTACCGAACACGTTTACGTTTAAGTGATGTGCGCCCTGGTTGAAGTAACCGTCTAAAACGTGTGTCAGGTTGTTTACTCGTTCGTCTGCATCGTGACCTAATGCATCCGGGCTGATGGTCTGTGTATTGGAGATACCGTCCAGTGCCCACTCATACGGCAGCTTTGCAACAGAGTTGAGCGATGCCAATAAGCCGCTCTTTTCTGCACCGTAGCTCGGGTTTGCACCCGGAGAAAGCGGTTCGCCTGCACGTCTGCCATCCGGCATGCAGCCTGTTGCTTTTCCGTAAACAACGTTTGAGGTGATGGTCAGAATGGAAGTGGTCGGCTCAGAATCACGGTAGGTGTGACGCTTTTTGATCATCTCTAAGAATGTCTTTAAGAGCCATACTGCGATTTCGTCTGCACGGTCGTCATCATTTCCGTAACGCGGGAAGTCGCCCTCGGTTACATAGTCAACAGCAATACCAGTCTCATCACGGATCACCTTTACCTTTGCGTACTTAATTGCGCTTAAGGAGTCAACAACGTGAGAGAATCCTGCGATACCGGTTGCAAAGGTTCTGCGGACATCGGTATCAATCAGAGCCATTTCCTCTGCCTCATAGTAGTATTTATCATGCATATACTGAATCAGGTTCAAAGTATTCACATACAGTCCTGCTAACCAGTCCATCATCGTGGTGTACTTTGCAATGACAGTATCATAATCCAGATATTCGTCTGTGATCGGAGTGTATGCCGGGCCAACCTGTTCACGGGTCTTTACGTCAACACCGCCGTTGATTGCATAAAGCAGGCACTTTGCAAGGTTTGCTCTTGCACCGAAGAACTGCATTTCCTTACCGGTCTGTGTTGCAGATACGCAGCAGCAGATGGAGTAATCGTCGCCCCAAACCGGCTTCATAACGTCGTCGTTCTCATACTGGATTGAGCTTGTCTCAATGGAGATATGAGCGGCATACTTCTTGAAGGTTTCCGGCAGTGCGGAGGAATACAAAACGGTGAGGTTCGGTTCCGGAGACGGTCCCATGTTCTCTAAGGTGTGCAGGAAACGGAAGTCGTTTTTCGTTACCATAGAACGTCCGTCCACGCCGATTCCGCCAACTTCCAGTGTTGCCCATACCGGGTCGCCGGAGAAGAGCTGATTGTAGGACGGGATTCTTGCGAATTTTACCATACGCAGTTTCATAACCAGATGGTCAACTAATTCCTGTGCCTCTGCCTCGGTGAGTGTTCCTGCCTCTAAATCTCTTTCCATATAAATATCCAGGAATGTGGAGATTCTTCCGATACTCATAGCAGCGCCGTTTTGTGTTTTGATCGCGCCGAGGTATCCGAAATAAAGCCACTGAACAGCCTCTTTTGCATTCTTTGCCGGCTCAGAGATGTCGAAACCGTAGGAAGCTGCCATTTCCTTTAAGCCCTTCAATGCCTTAATCTGCATCGAAAGCTCCTCGCGCTGTCTGATGATGTGGTCGGTCATAATGCCGTCGCCGCAGTTTGCGTAATCTTTCTGCTTGTCTGCGATCAAAGCGTCTACACCGTAAAGCGCTACACGGCGGTAATCGCCGACAATTCTGCCGCGGCCGTAGGTGTCCGGCAGACCTGTGATGATCTTATTGTGTCTTGCCTTTTTCATTTCCGGGGTGTATGCATCGAAAACACCCTCGTTATGTGTGCGGCTGTATTGAGTAAAGATTTTGTGCAGCTCCGGGTCGGGGGTGTAACCGTAGGTTTCACATGCCTGCTCTGCCATCTTGATTCCGCCGAAAGGCATAAATGCTCTCTTTAACGGTTTATCTGTCTGCAAGCCGACAACTGCCTCTAAATCCTTTGTTTCTTCGCTGATATATCCAGGCTTGTGGGAGGTCAATGTGGAAACAATGTGTGTATCCATATCGAGAACACCGCCCTTTGCGCGCTCCTCTTTCTGCAATTCCTGAAGCTTTGCCCAAAGCTTGTTTGTATTTTCTGTCGGAGCAGCTAAAAACTCCTCGTCTCCGTCGTAGGGCTTATAGTTCTTCTGAATAAAGTCCCGGACGTTAATTTCTTCTTTCCAGATCCGGCCGTCAAAGCCGTTCCATTGCTCAAAGTTGATCATATGTTTCTTTCCTTTCTATCCTTTGATGTAACTATAGTATAACATACTGTCGAAAAAAAGAGAATACCCAAATCGGAATACTGCTATTCCAATTTGGGTATATACATTTATTTCTGTAATTTTCCAATGACCTTTTTCACATGCCGGATAAACCGTTTTTCCAGACTGTCCATCGAATAGCCGCGCCGGAGGATCAAAACGTCCTTATAGCGGTTATTCTCCACGTTGCACTTTTTCTCCACCAGCGGCATCGTGTTTAAAATATTTGCCGGGGTCGGGGAGGTCCACATGTAGGTGTTGTGGATATTCCGGAGCAGTTCAAACTGGCTTTCGCGCTCAAAAACGGCAATCTCCTTTTTCTCCTTGTTCTGCCGCATCAGTTCGCGCGCTTTGGATGCCGGGATGGACGGAATGGTGAGGTAGCCGTGAGTAATTTCGATATATTCATCCAGATCGGAATATTCAATCTGCTTTTCCACCGCAAGCGGATTCTGCACCGACATAATCAGCTGATATTCAAATTCCCAGAGCGGCTCGACCACAAGGTCGCGTTCTTCCAAAAACTGCAAAAAATATTTTTCGTAAATGGTCTGATAGCGTATGATGGCAATGTTGTTTTCGTTATTGGAAATGCTGTTGATCGCCACTAAGGAATTTGTTTCGTGGTAGGTGATGTCTATGCTTTTACTGTCCTTAATTTCGGAAATAAACTCAATAAACGCCTGCGAGACGTAGCATGCCATTGGGACGCAGATATCAAAGCGGTGCGAATCTGCGTCGCGCTGCTTATAGATATTCTCCACTTCCTCAATCTGGGAGACAATATTTTTCGCATACACTAAGAATTCTGCTCCGTCCTTGGTCGGAACAACGCCCTTTGGTGTCCGGTTAAAAATCACAATTCCGATATTTTCCTCTAATTCCCGGATTGCCTTGCTCAAATACGGCTGACTTAAAAATAAATTTTCCGCCGCCTTGGAAATCAACCCGGTTTTCTCCACCTCAAGCGCATATTTTAAATGTTCAATCTTCATAGCAATTCCCCATTCGGTTTCCACATTTCCTTTCTTATTATACCATTTTTCCGGGGTTTTTGTCAATAAAAGCGGAAAAATTTTGCATGTTTTTTAATCGAAATGATATTCTGTTCATTAATGATCACCAAGCGGTTTAGACCGTGTTCTGATTCGTGTTTTTTCCTATATTTTCTTTCTTTTTTTGGATGTTTTAGATAAAAATTTATTTTTTAATAAATTTTTTCGGAAATTTTCGGTTTTCGTGCGTTATTATATATGGAAGCAAAAATTTCATAAACAAAAGGAGGAAACAAAATGAAAAAAAGAAACTGTAAGCGAATTGCCATTGCCTTAGCTGCGGCAAGCATGCTGCAACTATCAGTACAGGCAGCAGAGGGAACAGCGGAGCTGATCCAGTCAGATGCATTTTCTGATGCAGCAGACATTCTCTCAAACACACTTGCAGAGCTGGGAGATTCTTTCACGCTTGAGACAGAGGAGGATTTCACCCTATCTGAAGAAAAATCTCTCAAAAAAAGCCTGGCACGCGCAAAAGCCAGAACAGAATGGGACACACAGGACGTCCTCACAATGTACCGCCAGGGATATACCCTAAGGGATATCGACAAGGCGCTCCGATTCTCTTCTGTGCTGAACGTTACACCCTATGAACTGTTGGAGCAAAAAGGACAAGCTACCTATGATGTAAAGGAGCTGGATGAAGCACAGGCGGTGCAGACACTTTCCGCAGACGAACCAGAGGCCGCTGTACGGTATGAAACCACCGTAAATGAAAAGAACTGGGAAACGGTGCTTGGCGAAATAACCGATAATGCCGCAGCAGCAAATCCGGACATGCAGTTTCTCCGGGAAAACGGTTTGGCAGAATTTGTCGAACCAGAGGCTCTGACCGATTCTGAATGGGAGTACATAACATCGGAACAAACCGCCGAGGAGGAAACCGCCGCCCTTGCGGCATCCTCGACAAGCTCGGACAATGCCATTATAGACGCATACAACAACTTTATTTTCCCGGAAATCAAGTATACGCAATATAATGCCGGGCATGCAAACCAAAACGAAGAAGTCACAATCAACCCCTTAACCCATAATCTGACCGTCCGGGCTGCAGATTTAAGCCTGCCGGGCAAAAACGGACTGGATCTGAATTTGACGCGCGTCAATTCTTCCATGAACAATCTGACTATGACGCCGATTGTAAGCAAATCGCAGGCAGGAACTGTTTCTTCACAGAAAACCTTCTACTCAGTGACCGGCTCTGTTCAGGTTACCGTTTACTACCGCGAGCCGCTTGCAAACGGTCAGACGCAGAAAACCTTTGACAGCGACACGATGCTCTTTAAGCTGACCACCGAAAAGCTTGGGGTAACCCCATCCTACTATATGGCAAGCAATGCGGCGCTCACACAGGATCGTGAGCGTTTAGCCGAGGGGCGCATGCCGCGCAACATGGTGGAATCACGCACAGACGCGGAAAAAATCCGTCAGGATGCGGTAAACGGAAAGTATAACAGAAGCTACTACTTCAATTCCAACTGCAAAATTTCAAGGATCAAATTTACCACCTTTGACGATCCGGATATCTACACAATCAACAGCGAGGGAACACATACCATCTACAGCGACACCACCGGTCTGGATATTTTCTGCACCGATTTCAACGATGAAACGGTCACCAGTAAATATTTTGATATCGGCGTTGGCTGGGAATTTGATTTCCCCTATATTGAACGTTTGTACCCAAATTCGGACGGCTACGGCAATGCCGCAGACTATCTGCACTACGGTGCAAAGGGGATCTACCGGATCACAGATGACAACAAGCTGGAAGGATACTACACCAGGGATGTCACCCTGACCTCCGGCGAACGTTTTCAGAATCAGGACAGCTACTACACGCTGACCGAGAAAAACGGAAAAAAATATCATTTTGGAACGTTGGGACAGCTGTTAGGGATAGAGGATCGTTTTGGAAACAAAATTCAGTTCTTCTACAACACAAAATCTGCCTACCGGCATAATTATCCGTATCAGCTGACCAAAATTATTGACAGTGTGGGACGCGAAATCAATTTTGACTATACCAACCCATTACAGACGGTAGTAAGTGTTGCCGATCCAGAGGACAGCACAAGTATCCGGACAATCAAATACAACAAAACCGCACAGACAAATGGAATCTATACACTTTCCTCTGTGTTGAACACAGAAAATGAGGAAACAGTTTATCAATATCTGTCCTCTTTCCCGGCATCTATTTCGCTGCTTGACAAGGACACCAAAAGCAAAGATGCGATTTCTATACCGTATTATTCTTTGGAGTATATCATAAAACCATCCGGTCAGAGGACGCGCTTTTATTGCGGTGCAGCTTACGGAAACTATGGCAGAGACGGTGTGGGACACAAGCTGTATACGAGCCGGTATGAAAGTCAGCGTCCGCGAACAGCCGAGGCGCTCCGGTATACCACAGTATCCAGCTTTACATCTTCATCTGATGGATTTGCATATGACGGATATCCGAATTTCCGGAATAATGACGAAATCCCGCGCGATATGGTTCTGCGCAGCGTGGAAACATTCTACACCCATTCCGGACAATTGCAGAATCATGTAAAGGAATACACTCTTTCTGCAAAGAAAAACTGGATCTGTACCACCTACACGCAATCCTCGGAATCGTCCTTTGATGATACGGTTTTATCCAGAGAACGAACTGAATACACCTA
>CAKSJF010000034.1 GCA_934462945.1 uncultured Clostridia bacterium
TCGCAATCCAATAATGACACAAACCCGTTCCGCTACTGCGGCGAATACTTCGATACCGAATCAAACCAAATCTACCTCAGAAACCGCTATTACGATACCGCAACCGGTAGATTTATAACAGAAGACCCAGTTCGGGATGGGGTGAACTGGTATGGATATTGCGGTGGAAATCCGGTGATGTGGATTGACCCATTAGGCTTATTTGACTATGACACAACGCTTTCCAAAGGTAGTACCGGCAATGATGTAATGGTATTACAAAATGAATTGAAATGGCTTGGTTATTATCAAGGCGAAATTGATGGCAGTTTCGGTCCACAAACCCTTGCCGCTGTTAATGCCTATAAAACGGCAATGGGCTTAGGAAATTCTGGTCAGTATGAGGGGGTTGTTGGACTTCAAACTTGGACATCATTAGGGTTAATTTACCGCTCAGCAGAAGATATACAACAAGGTGTAGAAATTAAAACAATTGACTGCCATCAATATTTTGATATTTCCGAACCCATGAAAACGGTTCTCAAGCAAGCAGCTAATGAGTCTGCTCAACATCAACAAGATGTTGGCTGGTTTATTTCCAAGGTAGATAACAAAAAAGATTGGGATATTAAATTACAACACCCTTGGACTAAGACTATGAAAACAACCTATCCAGGCGGAAAGTATGTTACTGTTATTTTCTGTGGCATGCGTGTATCTCCAGCCGATCTGGGAAATATACTTTACGGTTATGCAGGCTCTGCTGCTGGTTTCACTCCAACTATATTATATGGTGCTGGTGGAATGGTTCAACAAGGCGGAAAGGATTTCAATGCATTTATAAAAGCATTTCGTGATGGCGCACCAAACTGGGGTGATTCATCTGAAGATCATGATATGGTTCGTTTAGGAATTTATATGTATACGGGAGATGGTACTTATTGAATAAAATACTATATAAAACAATAGTCATTGGAACTGGTATCTTGCTTATAATATATATTGTTTTTTTCTCGGTTCAGTTATATTATAAATTGGCACCATATAAATTCTTAATTCGGGATATCCGAAGTGAGGAACAGATCAATAACATATACAAACAAACTCCACAATCATTTGATAAAATAGTTGGCTATCTTCAAAATGATTCATGTGACCAAATTTGGATTGATCGAACAAATGATGGTTGTTATATTGCAGATACCCCAACTACACATAAAATCATTGATGAACATTCCATCTGCGAAATCCTTGATAGCCTGTTCACAAACAATAAGTTACAATTAGTTTTTAAGAATAATCATTTTGTCTTTTTTGTGTTTGATACTGCCCGAAATTTTGAGCAGGGGATTCTTTGGACTGATTGCGCCGATTTGGCAGAACATCAATCTGATCAAACCGAAATAACACAACTGCATAAAATAAAAGATAATTTTTACTGGTATCAAGGAAAGTAATAATTTATATGGGCAATATTGTATATTCAATCTTGCCCATATAAAAACGCACACATATTATTATAACCAGCTGCAACCGGTAGATTTATAACAGAAGACCCGATCCGGGATGGAGCAAATTGGTATAGCTATTGTAGTGAAAACCCAATTAAAAGAATTGACCCAACTGGTCTCTATGATCGTGATGCTGCTGTAGAATATGTACTTACATGGTTTAATTCCGTAAATTCACCAACCTACGAACGCTTTGATAAGTGGGTTACTGTTGCTGCAAGTTTGGGTAGGTTTCGCGGAGATTGTGCAAATTTTGTATCTCAGTGTTTAGTTGCTGGTGGATTAAAAATGAATGAATCCTGGCACTATTATACAACAGAAAATGATTGGACTGGTGCCAGCGGAAATCATTATGCAGTTTATAATGAGCGCCATATGACATCAGCATGGGCAGGTGCAAATGCACAATACCAATTTTTTAGCAGCGACTGGACTGGTTACAAAGAGGGAGAAACAATTCAAATATGGTCAAAAGAAGGCATGAAAAACAGCCTTAAATATGATAATATTCAAAAAGGCGATTTAATGTTTTTTGTTCACAAAGAAACAGGTGAAGTATATCACTCAACTATTATTAGTCTGGTTACAGATGATGAAATTAAATATGCTGCTCACACCCAAAATCGCAATTATGAGAAGTTATCAAGCAAATTAGACCAGGACATGGTCGTTATTGTAAAAATACGCGACGATGCTGAACTAGGATACACTAAGTAGGAGGATATGTCAAACATGTTTTTGAGAAAAAAAATATGGATACCAATTACTGTCATTCTGATATGCCTTTACATCCTGGTAGTGAAAAGTACCGATTCTGTCATTGATGATTTTAATGCATGCATACGTTGTACACCAGAAGCCCAACAGCTTCGGTCAAGCGCATTATATAATCGTTATTATGATGATTGCGATGGACGTGTTGTAGATGGAAATGTATCTGTCAAACGGTTATTTGTACTACATAATTTTAACAAAGGATTTATGCATGTAATATATACATGTGAAAGACTAGATTCAGCTGGCAGCCGCTTGGCAAGTTCCTCTGATGTAACATCAACATGGTTCATAGAAAAACAAAATGGAAAATGGGTTGTAACAGCTATTCGTGAAGATCCTTAAAACACAGACAATATAACCGTGAGGAAGTTTCAAACCAAAAAGAGCAGAAAAAGGGAGGTTTTTTATGAAAAAGCGAAATATTTGTTTGATACTAACAGCACTTATCCTTTTGTTCGGAACAAGCAGATTACTATGTATTCTTCCGTTTCAGCTGATTTATCACGACACATACCTTCCGCCAAACGAGAACCAAACTTGTGTAATTATCAGTAATGAAAATGCACTGAAACAATACAGCTTGAAGAGTATGCTCTCGAATGTCGATTTTGATTTTGCACATAACTCATACATTATCTCGCCGGGACATGAGCTAAAAAAAATCAAAAAAGAGAATCTGCACACACATTTTGTACAATTGTATCTGAACGGCAAAAAAACGGATCAACTATTTGTTTATGAAGTCAAAAACAAGAAAATATATTTGGACGACCGTTCAGGAAAGAATGTAAGATTATGTACTATAGCGATTCACATATGAAATCAGGAGTGTACTGCAATGATACGAATGAAACGACAAATGACAAAGCGTGGATATTCTTACACGGTCTCGAATATGCCATATATTTTAAACTGCAATTACACTTTTGGTATTATTGGGCGCAAAATTACTATGCAAAACCTTATGAGCCGCACCGAATACAGCCTGAAGCAAACCAAACCATTATTAAAGCTATTTTCCCTTGTGCCGATATTTTGGATTTGTCCAATCCGGAAGTACCCTCCATATGTTCTTTGCTGTAATCATACAAAGATTGGCGAAACAAAATTCCGATTTGGTTCTCCTGGAATTTCAGTGATTGTGCAGGATCATAAATATGAGCTTTTGTTACAGAGCAATAATATCGTTCTGCTGCTGAAAGACAATGCGAAAATTGCTTTGATCAAAAAAGAAACAAAAACGGTTTTAGAACAGAACTGCTATCAGATCAAACCAGAAAATGTGCAAAACCAGGAACTTGATTTCATGATACTTCTAACCGTTTTAGCTGATTTAATATTTTTCCCAAACCGATTTCGTATTGATTATCTCAAATATGAAACGACTGTCGGGAAAAATAATCAGTCATACATAGAACCAAATTGACAGATCCGACTCTCTTTATGACAAGGAGAATTAAGGTAATTTACTGCGCAAATAGGAGATGATTTTACGAATGGAATTATTGAAAAAGTTATTTAGAATCCTGCTATGCATAATCATTGTTTTAATCGTTTTTATATTTGCAATTTTTCTAAAATTGTCAAAAATACAGTTAAGAGATGTAAGTGATTATGACACCATTCATATTCAAGAAGATTTTACATATGAAATGATGATATCTCCGCCGAGGAAGTATTCTGCCTTATATCAAATTGATCTGTCCACAAGAAAAAAAGTGGCAAAATATATGAAAAAAAATCATTATAAATTAAAACCCGGAGAGCAGGAATTTATAAAAAACAATCCAACAGTAAATGAACTGTTAAATAATTGTTTTATATTCGAGAAAACAGACAAATAACACAATCAATTTTTTGCAAAATTAACATTGAGGAGCTATTTACTATGAAAAAACGCCATTTATTATTTCTGTTCTTGCTCTGCTTTATGGCTGCCTGTGCAGGCTTAAGTGACTGGAGTGTTTCATTGCCAAACGACTATGAGGTCTGGCACATTCATGCAAATGAAATACTGATTAAATATGTCGGATCGGCTTCTGACGCTGAAGAAATTCCATCGTTTGTAAAAGAGTTTGCTTTTCAGGATCAGTATGTCTTTACACGCAATATTGCATCCATTCAGCAAAACAATATTTTATCAGAAAAATATTACGTGTTAGACACCAAATCCAGAGAAATGTATGGATGTTATGATTCCTTAAATGAACTATGTGCGGCTGTCACGCAGGATGGAATCTCTATGCCGCAAAAATGGTACCGCACTTCACCAATGCCGGAAATTGCTGATTCCAGTACAGAGCATTCATAATCCAGGTACGATAAAACGGATCATAAGGAGATAACAAATGTACTATGTATTACTATTAGGAATCTTTTTAATTATAATTTCGGTGTTTAACATTACTCCATTGCTTGACATCTTTGATCGTTTTTATACCTTTAGGTGGCTATTTGGAACAACAATTTTTAGAATTTTATGTGCTTTTATGGGTATGCTCTGTATTATATCAGCTTTTACTGATTGGTAGGCAGAATTTTTGCGTGCTTAAAAAACTGTATTAAAATCTATTATGATCGTTCAATGAAACGACCCAAAATTTTAAAAAACAGACATTAAAAAATGTTTCATAAAAGTTTACTGAAAAAGGTTTTATATTGTTATGAACAAAAAGAAACTATGATTGTTGCTGTAAGAATTATCAGGCTGAACTTAGCGAGGGACAATTACCGCACCGACCGTGCAATCATGTCTGTTACTGCGTCATAATTCAAAATTCCCGGCTATGCGCGATACATAGCCGGGAAATGGTGCAAAAGCGGGACAAAATCTGACTGACAGCGAAAATGTCAGTGAAACAACAGTACCGGGTGATAGGAGATGTCAAAAAAGGCACAGACCGTTCAAGGGCTTAAATGTCTTGAAAATAGATTATTTGGGTTGAAATCCGCATTTTTTGCGGATTTCCTATGATAATTGCCCTTGAACTACGTTCCAAACGCGCCGCTCGGAGTACGCCAGTACGCCATCGGGCACGTTTGGAGCGTTCTGCACTCTTTTTTTACATCCCCTTTTTTTGTGTTTATTCAAGGATTACCTTTTTGAATGTTGGGGAAAAAATAAATATTTCCAAAAAGCTCTTCCAATGTGGGTCAAAATATGGTATACTGAAGAAAAGGGAAAAAGAAAGGCAAGGATGAAATGAAAAAGACGCTTAGTTTATGGGTGGCGATTTGCTTTTTTCTGCTTTCGGAGGCTGTTTTTGCGGCTCCGGAATGGAGGGCGAAAAGTTTATTATATCAATATGATTTTCAGGAGGAGCAAGGGTATTTTGCAGATTCCGGAGATTGGGGCATCCGTGCGCCGGAGGCGCAGGAGGCAGAGGCTATGACCGTTGAGGATTCGCGCTTTATTGCTGTTTCGGGAGAATGGAGCGAAACCGGGGAGGGTATTTTCCAAGATTCGGAGGAGGCGGCAGTTTTAAAGGCTGTCTGGAAAGAGCAATACAAAAATCCGGTTTTATCGGCAGAGATCACGCCGCAGTCGGAGGAACCTTGTGTATTTGTGTACTTTTCGATGCTGTCCGGCTCGGATTATGCGGCGGTGGAGCTGAATCAGAACGGATCAAAGCTGACGGCGGGCGGAGCGGAATATCCCGGCGGCGGAGCATTGAAAAAGGATGAGAAAACCACTCTTTGCGTTGAAATCTTTGAGGATACGGCGGCGGTATATCAGGACGGAGAGTTGATTTTGTATCAGTCCGGACTGCCGCTTTCTGACGGTTGGGTCGGCTTTGGAAGTTGGGCAACAAAAATGCAGCTGCAAAATGCGCAGGTTGCGGAGCAGAATCCGGTCGGAAACGGAAAAAAGCTGGTGCAGGAGAGCGCGGAAGAAGCCTTTGCGGTATTTCCGGAGATGACCGGGGAAAATTTTCTGTTTCAGGCGCGCCTGGGCGCGGACAATTTTTCAAAAGGAGCAATCGGCATTTCCGTTCGGACGCAGGAAAACAGAGACGGCTACCGGATCAGGTTGGACGGCGAGCGGATTTTCGCATACCGCCGGGAGAACGGGCAGGATACATTACTGAAAAAAAGCGCGTGCCCGGCGCTTTCGGACAGGCTGTATACGCTGACGGTAACGGCAGATCGGGACAAATTTTTGGTTGAGGTAAACCATCAGACCGCTTTAGAGTTTTCGGACGATACCTTTTCCTCCGGAGCGATCGGCTGTTTTTCCAAGGGAACAAGGCTATATGTTGAGTCGGTGTCGCAATGGCGGTTGGCAGAGGTGACTGTTCCGGTTTATTCGGAGGGAAATACCACTTATTATCTGGACGGCATTTCCGGAGATGACCGCAAGGACGGAACAACCCCGGAGACTGCCTGGAAAACGCTTGACAAGCTGGCTTTCTGCCGGTTTTCCGCGGGGGATCAGATTTTATTCCGGCGCGGCTGTACCTATGAGGGAACGCTGACGCTTTCCGGTGCGGAGCATATGACGGTATCGGCATGGGGCGAGGGAGAAAATCCAGTCATTTCCGGATGCCGGTATGCGGCGGAGATTTCGGATTCCTCCGCTGTTACGCTCAATTCCTTAACCCTGAAAATCCGACATGCCGGAACAAAGGAAAATCCGAAAAGCGGTATCGGGGCGGCGGTTTCTTTGAAAAATACAGATATGGCGCAGCTTTCGGACTGCACGCTGATCGGATCGGGCGCAGAGAAAAATACGCTGCCGGTGCTGGATGCAGAAAGTTCGGTTTGGTGCAGGAACACGATCTGTCAGGATTTTGGAGACAACACGCTCCCCGGCGCGGATGTGCCGGAGGAGGTGCAAACACATTGGGCATATCCAGTGATGAGCAGATTGGTTCGGGATGGGATTTTGCAGGAATACCGCCCGGACGATCCGATCACCAGAGCGGAATTTGCAGTACTTCTGACAAAATATATTCCGCTCCGGGAGGATGAATACCATTGGATTTTCCCGGATGTCGGCGCAGATTTTTGGGGCGCGTCTGCCTTGCAGACACTCTATAACTATCGGATGATTTCAGAGGAAATGCTGCAAGATGGCATGGTTTTGCCGGATCAGCCGGTGACGCGTGCAGAGGCGGCAGCAATGCTCTCGGGAATGGCAGAGGAAAAGACCGAAGAAAATCCGGAATTTTCCGACCTTTCCGATGCGCCGGACTGGACAAGAGAGAAAATTTTAAAAGCATGCAGAACCGGCTTATTTGCCGGACGGGAGGACCATATCTTTGCACCGAATGAAACTTTGACGCGTGCAGAGACAGCAGTGCTTTTATCAAAGCTTTAAGGAAAACAATCCCTCAGACGGCTTACGCCGCCAGCTCCCTTTGCTCAAGGGAGCCAATTAAATGGGTACAAAGGGGAAAATTCTGACTAAAAAGCAGCTTTTTCGCCTATAATATGAAATTCGCATTTGCCAAAACGGCTCCCTTGAGCAAAGGGAGCTGGCGGCGTAAGCCGTCTGAGGGATCGTGAATTGAAAGCAGGAGGATTATTTCGCATGTTCAAACGGATATTTGCCGTAGTTTTGATGTTATGCATGCTCCCGCGGGGAGCGGCTTATGCACAGGAAAACCCGGAGGAAACAGAAGCGGCTGCAATTGTAACCGGGTTAGGCTTGATGCAGTATTATGATGATGGAGATTTTCGCGGAGATTGGTATGTGAGCTTTGACGAGCTGGCAGACGCGTATTTCCGGATGCTGGGGCAGGAGCAGGAGGACGCTTTTTCCAAATTAAAACAAGAAAGGCTTTTGCCGATGGCGGCAGAGCCGGAAAAAATCGCAGAGGTTTCGGATGCGGTTTTTCTAATGGTGATCGCTTTGGGCGGAAAAAGCCTGATTGAAAACGGGCAAGCTTCCGGAAAGCTTGCCGCCTCCTGGGGAATTACAAAAAAGCTTTCGGGAAAGGAATCCGCGCTTTCACGGACGGATTTTTCCGAGCTTTTATTTGCCGCGCTTTGCGCAGATCGGATGCAGATTACCGAAATCGGAGAAAACCGCGCGGAATTTTCCAAAGATTCAAGCCTGCTTTGGGATGTCTTTCATGTTAAGGAAGTACACACAAAGGTGCTTGCAAGCGAGAAAAGCAGTCTGATTCCGGGAGAAAATCCGCTTTTGGGAGAATTACAGTTATCCGACCGCCGGGCGGCATACCAGGGAACAACCGACTGGACAGGACATGCTGTCCGCGGCTGGCTGCAATTTGATTCTGACCGGGAGGAGAATGCAAAAGTTTTATATCTTACAGAGGATCAAAGCACGGAAATACAGATTCCGTCCGGAAGAATTTCGGAAAATTCCAGTCTGGAAAAGGTTTTTTATCTGCCGGAGTATGATAGCAGCCGGGAGAAAAGCATGCGGATTTCCCAAACGGCGGACTTTATCTATAACGGTATGTATCTTGGAAAATCGGATGCAGTGGAAAAGCTGATTCCGGAAAATGGGGAACTGGATCTGGTTGACCGGGACGGAGACAAAGAGGCGGATGTGGTAAAAATATGGGACTATGTGCCGTTTGTTTTAGAGTTTGCGAGCCTGGAAAACGAAACGCTGTTTTCACGCAATCAAAAAGAAAGCGTTTCCCTGAAAGACCGGGAATACCGGATTCTTTCAGAGAGCGGCGAAAGACTGGATTTATCCGGACTTTCCTCCTACGACGTTTTGATGCTTGCCGTACCAAAAAATCAGAACGATTTGGTGCAGCTTGTCCGCGCGGAGCGCCGGGTATACCAGGGAGTTCTGCAAAGAGAGGATGAATCGGAGGTTTTGATCGGAAAGGATCGGTTCCGGACGGCAAAGGGTCTGGAGGTCATTCCGAACGGTGCGAATGTGACGGCATATGCCGATCTTTACGGGAGAATCGTATTCTGGGAGCGCGGCGAGGATTTTGACTACGGCTATGTTACGCGCGTTTCCTATGCGCCGGAGGAGGACGAGCGGATTGCGGTGAAGATGTACACCTTTGACCACGGTACAAGAGTATTTTACACGGCGAAAATTGTCTGGATGTACGACTACGCGCAGTCCAAAAGCAAGATAAAATATATGCAGGGAAAAACCGGAGAAAATTCCTTTGCGGCATTGGAGCGACTGATGCAGGGACGGAACGAGCTGATCAAATGCCGGTTTAACAGCGCCGGGGAGCTTCGTGAGATTGCCTATTGCGGTTCAAAGATCTGGCAGGACATGCCGGATGAAAAGGACGAATTTCATATCTATTACGGTTACAATCAGAAAGGCTGGAACGTCAATTTCAATCAAAAAATGTTCGATTCCAAGGTGCGCGTGACCGAGCGGACAAGGCTTTTGTCCTTAGAGGGGAACGCGGCATGCCCGGAGAAATTCCGCCGGCTGTCACTTGAGGATCTTGCGGCAGACAACAGCTTTGATGTGCGGATTTATGATGTGAATGAGAAATTTGAGGCAGGGGTCATTCTCTTTGATGATCTCCATGAGTACTACTCCAAGTTCGGAAATTTGGTCACAAAGGTGCGGACGGTGATCGGAGAGGACGACCAGGAGCTGCGGGAGTTTACGCTCTATAATCTCGGACAGGAGATTACTGTGCAGGCAGAAAATCTGGATTTGGTGACTGATGCGGAAATTGCGGAAAAGTTCTATTCTGCCGGAACAACCCTCCGGGAAATCGGTGTGGGCGATGTGATCTATTACAAGCTGGGCGCGGACAACCGGATTTCCGGCTTTGCCGTTCTCTATAAAAATAAGGAACAGAATTTCTACTGGACGTCTACCTATGGCTGGAATGGCGGTGTGCCGAGCGCGGCAATGACGGTGGCATATTTCAAGGTTTTAAAAACCTATGAGGATTTGATTGTTGCTGATATTAACGGCGCGCGGCCGATTGCGGAATATACCTGGCGAAATTATTATCTGTACGATTCCAAAAAGAACCGGATTGAGAAAGCGTCTTTCCGGGACGTTCTGCCGGGAGATCGCGTGGTCGGACTTTGGAAATGGGCAAACCTGAACGATTTGATTATTTACCGTTAGCAGATTGCATAAGAAGTGACGGATAAAAAATCTGATTTTCAAAAAGTCTGCGGATTTTCGGAAAAACAGTGGACTTTTCTGCTGATTTCGTATAAAATAGAAGTAATAACAAAAGAGGAGGGGCATTATGGACGCAGTGCAAAAATGGAACATGGAATTGCGTGCGCAGGAAATTGTGGAGATTTTAAAGGAACACAAATTTGACGCGCACTATGCCGAGGATGTGGAAAACGCAAAAAAAATCATGCAGGATTTGATTCCGCAGGGGGCAAAAATTGCGGTGGGCGGCTCGGTTACGCTTGGTTCTACCGGAATTTTAGACGAGGTGATCCGCAGTCCGAAATATCAGTTTATCGACCGGTATGCGGCAAAGGATTATGAGGATATGTTAAATCTTTACCGGGAGGGTTTAACCAGTGATGTTTTTGTGAGCAGCGTGAATGCGATCACAAAGGAGGGACAGCTTGTCTGTATCGACTGCACCGGAAACCGTGTCAGCTCCATTATTTTCGGACCGAAAAAGGTGATTATTATAGCCGGTGTCAATAAGGTGTGCGATACACTGGAGGATGGAATTAAGCGTGCAAAGGCAATTGCACCCTTAAATGCGCGCCGGATTCCGCACAAGGACGCGGCATGCTATGAGGATGGCGTTTGCAGACGGGGACACTGCAAGTCGCATGGGAGAGTCTGCAATGCGATTGGAATTGTGGATGGATGCTATTACAGTCCGGGACGAATCAGCGTGATTATCGTGCCGGAGGAGCTTGGTTATTAAAATAGGAGGATTTTGATGGGAATGAATGAAGAATTTCCGAAGTATTTCGGGTGCAACGTGTTTAATGACAGTGTGATGGAGGAGCGGCTTCCAAAGGATGTTTACAAAAAGCTGAAAAAAACCATTGATGAGGGAAAGGTATTGGATGAGGCAATTGCGGATGTGGTTGCCAATGCGATGATGCAATGGGCAATGGAGCATGGCGCAACGCACTATACCCACTGGTTTCAGCCGCTTACCGGGATCACAGCTGAAAAGCATGATTCCTTTATCACCAATAAACCAAACCACAAGGCAATCTGCACCTTTTCCGGAAAGGCGCTGATTAAGGGAGAGCCGGACGCGTCAAGTTTTCCGTCCGGTGGCTTGCGTGCAACTTTTGAGGCGCGCGGCTACACGGCATGGGATTGCACCTCTCCGGCATTTTTAAAGGAGGATAAGGCAGGGGTAACGCTTTGCATTCCGACCGCTTTTTGTGCCTACACCGGTGTTGCGCTGGATAAGAAAACACCGCTGTTAAGATCGCAGGAGGCATTAAACCGCGAGGCGCTCCGGGTACTCCGGCATTTGGGAAATGACAGCGCAAAGCGCGTGGAGGCATGCGTAGGTGCGGAGCAGGAGTATTTTCTGGTGGACAGCGACCTTTATGCAAAGCGGCTTGATCTGGTCTTTACCGGGAGAACCCTATTCGGAACAATGCCGCCAAAGGGACAGGAAATGGACGACCATTATTTCGGAACGCTCAAAGAACGCGTGGCGCAGTTTATGAAAGAGGTGGACGAGGAGCTTTGGAAGCTGGGTGTCTATGCAAAAACCAAGCATAACGAGGTTGCTCCGGCACAGCACGAGCTTGCACCGATTTTTGATCATGTCAATCTTGCGACGGATCATAACCAATTGGTGATGGAGACGATGCGAAAGGTGGCTAAGCGGCATCATTTTGCGTGTCTTTTGCACGAAAAGCCGTTCCGGGGTGTGAACGGATCGGGAAAGCACAATAACTGGTCGATCACCACGGACGAGGGGGAAAACCTGTTAAATCCGGGAAAAAATCCGCAGGAAAATCTGCATTTCTTAGTGTTCTGCTGTGCGGTCATTAAGGCAATTGATGAGCATGCCGCACTGTTGCGTGCGTCTGCTGCCAATGCCGGAAATGATCACCGCCTGGGTGCAAGCGAAGCGCCGCCGGCAATTATTTCGGTCTATTTCGGTGATCCGCTCACAAAAGTTTTAGAGCATATTGCAGAAAATGACCAGGATAGCCAGGCAGGCAATTCCCGGTTAGATATGGGTGTGGCAACACTTCCCGATCTGCTTTTGGATGATGCGGACAGAAACCGTACCTCGCCGTTTGCCTTTACCGGAAATAAGTTTGAATTTCGTATGGTGGGATCGTCTGCATCCATTGCCGGTCCGAACACCGTTTTAAATTCGATTGTTGCCGACAGCCTTTCACAGATTGCCGACCGGATGGATCGGATGGCAGATGTGGAAAAGGAAACACCGGCGCTTTTAGCAGAAATCATTAAAAAGCATCGCCGGATTATCTTTAACGGCAACAGCTATTCGGCAGAATGGGAGGAAGAAGCAGAAAGACGCGGACTTCCGAACATTAAAAACAGTGTGGACGCATACCGCGCTTATCTTTTCCCGGAATCGGTGGAAATGTTTGAGCGGTTGGGTGTATACACCGAGCAGGAACTCTTGGCAAGATATGAAATTAAACTGGAAAAATACATTAAGGTGATCAATATTGAGGCGCAGGCGATGTTGCAAATGGCAAAGCGCGAGATTTTGCCGGCTGTGATCCGGTATGCCGCCGATTTAGCGGATTCTGTGATGAAATTAAAGAATGCGTCTTATCCGGCTGCATCCTCTGAGATTCTTTTAGGAGAGATTTCGGAGAATGTGGAAAAGCTGAATCAGCAGATCCGCAGTCTGGAGGAGGTCACAAAAGAGATTGCCGAGCTGCCGCCTGAAAGCTTACAGCAGGAGGCGGAATTCTGCCGTGACACCATCTGCCCGGCAATGGAGAGACTCCGGGAAACAGCAGATGCCTTAGAGGCGGTTACAGATAAAAAGGTATGGCCGATGCCGACCTATGATTTATTATTATTTGGAGTATAAATTGCAAAAGAACGGAGAGGATTTTAAATGGCAA
The DNA here is from genome assembly GCA_934462945.1 of uncultured Clostridia bacterium. Taxonomy (GTDB): domain Bacteria; phylum Bacillota; class Clostridia; order UBA1381; family UBA1381; genus RQCD01. The sequence goes on from CAKSJF010000034.1 coordinate 13,251, forward strand.
AGTTTACATATCGTCCGAACGGCGTCTGCGCGGCGCAGATTGATTTTGAAATTGAGGACGGAATTGTGCACAACGTGCATTTTACCAGAGGCTGCAACGGCAACACGCAAGGAATTGCCAAGCTGGTAGAGGGGATGAGAGTGGATGATGTGATCAGCCGCTTAAAGGGAACGGACTGCAATTATAAAGGCACATCCTGCCCGGATCAGCTGGCGCGTGCGTTAGAGGCAAGCAAACAAAATTAAAAAACAGGAATATTTTAGAATTTGCAATCATATAGTAATAGGAGGAAGAAAAAACTCTGAAAGGATGATTGCAAATGAAAAAAAGACTGTTGGTTTTAGGAATGCTTTTATGTCTGGCGGTGACCGGAAAAATGCTTTTTTGGCAGGAGAAAACGCAGGAGGCAAGTGTGTATTTTGTGGATCAGGATATTCAGCGGCTGATTCCAATGGATTATACCGTTCCTGCAAAAAAGCCGGAAAAGGCGGCAAGGCTGGTTCTTCGGGAGCTTTCGGAGGGACGGAGGAACAATCCGAAAATTATGCGGCTATTTCCGGACGTGAAAAACGGGGTTACGGTTAAGGTGAAAAATCAGACGGCATATGTGAATCTGAGCCGGGAATTTGTCGAAAAGCATTCCCCAATCCGCCAGCATGAACTTTTGACTGTCTATTCTATTGTCAATTCCCTGACTTCGATTGACGGGATTGTGAATGTGAAATTTACGATTGACGGAAAAGAGGAAAAGGACTTTAAAGGGTTTATTGATATGAGGGAAGCGTTTATTCCGGATTATTTTATGTAGAAGAACAATCCCTCAGTCGCCTATCGGCGACAGCTCCCTTTGCTCAAGGGAGCCCTTGGTAAGTGCAATTTATTGATGTAATCGGATGACATCAATCATTACATTCAGGATATTATATTGCCGTTTTTTACTCGCTAAAAGGCTCCCTTGAGCAAAGGGTAGCGAAGCGGCAGCGCGGCAATGAATGACCGTCCGGGGGACGGTCAGAACCGCGGTGCGACTGAGCCGCAGCAAGAAACTGTCACTTTAGTGACTGAGGGATTGTTCGAGATAGGAGGAAAACATATGATTACGAAAGAAAAATTTGGACAGGTTTACGGAGAGGATGTCTATTGCTATTCTCTGAAAAACAAAAACGGTATGGAGGTACGGATTTTAAATTACGGCGGTATTTTAAAGAATATTTTTGTACCGGATCGGGAGGGAAAGCCGACTGATGTGATTTTAGGGAGAGACACTCTGGAGGAGTATGTGGATAACGACGGTTACCTGGGTGCGTTGATCGGACGGTGCGGAAACCGGATTGCAAAAGGAAAATTCACGATTGACGGAGCGGATTTCCAGGTAGGTATCAATGACGGAGAAAATTCTCTCCATGGCGGTATCCACGGTTTTAACGAGAAAATCTGGATGGCAACCGAGAGCGGAACGAAAGACGAGCCGTCTCTGATTTTAAGTATTGTTTCGCCGGCAGGCGAGGAGGGGTATCCGGGAACGCTCCGTGTGGATGTGGTATACACACTCACAGAGAAAAACGGACTTGTGATTCACTATGAGGCTGTATCAGATGAGAAAACTGTGGTGAATCTGACAAACCATGCCTATTTTAATGTCAATGGCTGTCATGCCGGATTGGCAGAGGAGCTGACGCTTTGGATGGATAGTGATTTCTACACACCGAACGGCGCAGACTGCATGCCGAATGGTGAGGTGCACAGCGTTTCGGGTACACCGTTTGATTTCCGTACTCCGAAAAAACTGGGGCAGGATATGGCATCTGATTTTGAACAGATCAGACTTTTTGGCGGCTATGATCACAATATGATTCTTGCCGGACACGGATTCCGTAAATGTGCGGAGCTGTATGGCGAAAAAAGCGGCATTGCAATGGAAATGTACACCGATTTGCCGGGGGTTCAGCTTTACACCTCAAACGCATTAAGCGAAAAAAGAAACGGCAAAGACAGAACATTCCATAAAAAGCATCAGGGCGTTTGCCTGGAGACACAATATGTTCCGAACGCAGTCAACTATGCACAGTTTACCTCTCCGATTTTAGAGGCAGGGGAAATCTACCGTACAATGACAGAGTATCGGTTTATGATCAAATAATCAAAAGGGATGTAAAAAAGCCGATTTTTTACATCCCTTTTGATTTTTATCTTTGATTGGGGAGAATAATATATTTTCCTTTACTTCTTTTCTCCGGATGGCTCAGAATTTCCGGCAAAGCGTCAAGCGGTGCGGTTTGATAGATCATGGAATGAACATCGATCCGTTTTTCATCAATCAATTCCAATGCGCGTTTTTGCGTATGGGGATTGATATAGGATGCTTTGATTGTCAGCTCTTTTTTAAACACTTCAAAAGGCTTGATCGTGATTGTATCTCTGGGAGCGGTCAGTCCAAACAGCATCACAGTTGCCTTTTCGCCGGCTAATGCAATTGCCTGCTCCATGGTGGAGGGTTTTCCGACGCATTCAATCACCTTGCTGATATGCTTCATCTGGTGTGCGGCAAGTGTTTCTTCGACATTTTCATGAATCGGATCAATGCAGAAATCCGCACCCAGCTGCACCGCAAGTGCGTGTTTTTGCTGATCCGGTTCTATTGCGATGACATGTGCTGCTCCGTAAAGCTTTGCAAGCTGCAGCATAATCATGCCAATCATTCCGCAGCCGATTACCAAAACAGTATCATCTGTTTTGATGTCACAAAGATCAATTCCGTGCAGACAGCAGGAAACCGGCTCGGTCATGGCGGCATCCTCAAAGGGAGTAGTGGCGGCAATTTTATAAACCTGACTTTCCGGGACAGCACAAAGTTCAGAAAAACCTCCGTTTACCGTTGTACCGATTCCGGTCATATGGGTACAGAAATGCACACTTCCTTTCCGGCATGCATCACACAAGCCGCAGAACTGGTTCGGATCAACGGTGACCCGATCGCCGGAATGTACAGACTGCACCTTTTTTCCGGTACGAAGTACAATCCCGGAAAATTCGTGTCCTAACACAGTTTTTGGCGGTGTTTTTGCCGCCCCCTCGTCTCCCTCAAAAATATGTACATCCGTTCCGCAGATACCGCATGCCATTACTTTGATGAGTACCTCATCCTCCCGGATTTCCGGGTCTGGAAGTGTTTCGACTGTAAGTGTCCGTGCCTGATAAAAAACAGCTGATTTCATGTTTATGCCTCCTTAAATTTCGCCGGGGATTGCCCGGCGGTTTTGATAGTAGTAAATGTTTGTAAAGCCGCAGCTTTTTATCATCTCCAAATATTCCGGAAATGCATTTGCGGCATTTTTGCTGACGTGTGCGTCCGAACCGAGCGTGAGCAGTTCTCCGCCGGATGCGCGGTATGCCTTTAAAATTTCACGGTCCTGTTCTATAGCGGCAGGGTTTTCTGCATATCGGGAAGTGTTTACTTCAAGTGCAATTTTTCGCGCGGTGATTTCCTTTAAAATGACATGGATTTTTTCCTGGAAAGCGTCCAGGGTGACATCTAAATGATACAGGTCGTTGATATAGCGCAGGGGGCAGGTGATATGCGCTAAAATATCAAAATCCATGGTGCGGATCATGGAGAGCATATCGTCAAAATACTGATCCAGGTAGGGCAGAATCAAATTTTCTGACATGTTACCAAAATCAATTCTGGAAAACGGGATTTCGTAGTCCGGAAAGCGGACGGCATGCACCGATCCGATGACAACGTCAAAGGAATAGGTTGATAAAATGCGGCGAGAAACCTCCGGATACCAGATTCCCTCACCGATTTCAATTCCCCGGAGAGCGTGTAGCCGCCCGGCATCTGCAAGAGAACCCTGAATGATTGTATCCAGGTCAGTTTCATGACAAAATTCAATATCGCAGTGGTCGGTCACGGCAAAGCCGGATAACCCTTTTTCTTTGATACTCTCCGCCATTTCCCAAACCGGGCAGGTGGAATCGTGCGAATGTTCAGAGTGTGTATGCATATCGTATAGCATATTTGTAACCATTCCTTTCAGACTTTTCTCTCCCCTTGACAAGGTGTTTCTTTTCCTGTATAATAACAGAAAGCGATCAAACGATCAAGTGTTTTCAATAGAAATGATAAAATGATCAAAAAATTGATTGAAACAGAGGGGATAACATGAATCGTGAGCGGGAAAAACAGATTTTAAAAGCGCTTTTGACAGAAAAGCAGGTGACGGTAAAGGAAATGGCAAAGCGACTGTATGCGAGCGAGCCATCCATCCGCAGGGATTTTGTAAGTCTGGAAAATCAGGGATTGATCCGCCGGGTGCACGGCGGTGCGGTTATTGAGGAAAACAGCATTTCGAGCGTTAAAATTCCGTTTGTACTCCGGGAACTGGAGCAGGGCGACGCGAAAGTTCAGATTGCAAAAAAGGCGGCAGCGCTGGTAAAGGATTATGATGTGCTGTTTCTGGACGGATCTTCCAGCGCGTATGCATTAGCGCCGTATCTGGCAATGAAAAATCATCTGACGGTGATTACCAGCGGCGTGAAATCTCTTTTAAAGCTGGGTGAATATGGAATCAAGGTGATCTCCACAGGAGGTGAGCTTTTAAGCTCCTGCCAGTCGCTGGTGGGCGAGGCGGCGCATGAAACAATCCGGCGGTATCATGCAGATATTGCGTTTTTCTCCTGCCGCGGACTTTCGGAGGAGGGGGTCTTAACGGATATTTCAGATTCGGAAAACTATGTGCGCAGGCTGATGATAGAGCATTCAAAAAAATCCTATCTGCTTTGCGCAGGCGAGAAGCTTGGAAAAACCTATTTTCACACCCTGTGTACCGCCCGCGAAATTTCCGGGATTCTGTGCGAAAAGGAACTTTCGATTCGCTGCGGTATGGGAGAGTAATTGGTATAGAGCTTAAAAATTTTTAAAATGTTTACAAAAACAGATTGCAATTTTTTGCCGATTATGATAAAATAATTTCGAGAAAGGCAGAAAGGAAAGCAGAATGGCGAAGTATATAGAAAAGGAAGAAATCAACAGACAATGGGATTATCTTGACAAGCTCCGGGAATATGCGGCGCTTTTTTGCCAGGAGCATGGCAGACCGCCGATTGCGCATACCGAGACATACGGCTGTCAGCAAAACGAGAATGATACCGAGCGAATCCGCGGAATCCTGCGGGATGCCGGGTATTCATTTTCCGACCGGGCAGAGGAGGCAGATCTGGTGGTTTATAACACCTGTGCCGTCCGGGAAAATGCGGAGCAAAAGGTATTCGGAAGATTGGGAATCTTAAAGCACCAGAAAGAAAGTCATCCGGATATGACGATTGCGCTTTGCGGCTGCATGGTTCAGCAGGAGCATATCACGGAAAAAATTAAAAAAACCTACCCTCATGTAGATCTGATTTTCGGAACGCATGCGCTCTACCGTCTGCCCGAACTTTTATACCGGACGCTGACCGGAAAAAGGACGGTTGTTTCGGTGGAAAATGAGGATGGCGCGATTGCGGAGGATATTCCGATTTTGCGTGCGGACGATAAAAAGGCATGGGTTTCTATCATGTACGGCTGCAACAATTTTTGCTCCTACTGTATCGTTCCCTATGTCCGCGGCAGAGAGAGAAGCCGTAAGCCGGAGGCAATTTTAGCTGAAATCCGGGGACTTTTGGATAGGGGAGTTACGGAAATCTGTCTTTTGGGTCAGAATGTAAATTCCTACGGAAAGGATTTGGAGGAGGAGATTGACTTTTCCGATCTGTTGCGCATGGTGAATGATTTGGAGGGTGTGCGCAGGATTCGGTTTATGACCTCCCATCCCAAGGATTTCGGGGACAAGCTGATTGATACCATGGCGGAATGCGAGAAGATTTGCCATCAGCTGCATCTTCCGTTCCAGGCAGGGTCGGATCGGGTGTTAAAGGAAATGAACCGGAAATATACCCGGGAGGAATATTTAGAAAAGATCCGGAAGGTGAAAGAACGGATTCCGGATATTACGCTGACCACCGATGTCATTGTCGGTTTTCCGACCGAAACGAACGAGGATTTTCTGGACACGCTCTCGGTGATCCGCGAGGTGGAATTTGATCAGATTTTCTCGTTTATCTATTCCCGGAGAGAGGGGACTCCGGCGGCAAAGCTGGATTTTGTGCTTTCCGAGGAGGAAATCCACCAAAACTTTGATAAAATGCTGGAGGTTCAGAATGAAATCTCCAAAAAGAAGAATTTAAAATATGAGGGAAAGGTGTTAGAGGTATTGGTGGAGGGATCAAGCAAAACCGATCCGAACACCCTGACCGGCAGAACGGACACTTCAAAAATCGTGAATTTTAAAGGCGATCCGTCCTTAATTGGAAAATATGTTCCGGTAAAAATTATTGAGGCACACACCTGGAGCTTAAACGGAGAAGTAATCGAATAAAAGAAAGGAAACTATGATGGAAATTTTAGAACTGGCACACGAATTAGGAAAAATGATTGCAGAATCAGAGGAAATGGCAAAGATGCATGCCGCAGAGGAGGCACAGGCGAATGACGAGGCATCCCGCGAGGCATTGCAGGCATTTAATTTAAAAAGAATGAATCTTGCGCGCGATATGCAGGAGAAGAAGATCAGCCACGAGGATGCCGTGAAGCAGAATACCGAGGCATTCCAACAGCTGATGGATGAAAATGAGCTGATCCGGGCATATGTAGAGGCAAAAAAAGCATTCGACGAGATGGTTGGAAATATCAACGGTGTGCTGAATTTTTATATCACCGGGCAGGAGCCTGGAGGCTGCACGCATGATTGCTCCAGCTGCGGCGGATGCCACTAAGATAGGAGAAGAAAAAACGTGGAAATCGAACGTGATTCGCTCACCCCGATGATGAGCCAGTACCTGCTCACCAAGGAGCAGTACGGCGACTGTATCTTATTTTATCGTCTGGGCGACTTTTACGAAATGTTTTTTGAGGACGCGATTGTTGCGTCCCGTGAATTGGAAATTGCGCTGACCGGCAAAAGCTGCGGTCTGGAGGAACGCGCGCCGATGTGCGGCGTTCCTTTTCATAGTGCAAATGTTTATATTGCAAAGCTGGTGGAAAAGGGATATAAGGTTGCCATCTGTGAGCAGGTGGAAGATCCGAAGTCGGCAAAGGGCTTGGTCAAGCGTGAGGTGATCCGGATTGTAACCCCCGGTACGATCATTGATGAAACCATGCTGGATGATCAGAAAAATAACTATCTGGCAGTGTTATATCAGAAAAACGGCGGTGCGGCAATTGCTGCTGCCGATATTTCCACCGGGGAAATGTATGCGGCATATGTGGAGGATTTGTCGTTGGTGATGGGTGAGCTTTCGCGCTATCAGCCGGCGGAAATCCTTTTGAATGAGGACGCGAAAAAGCAATTTTCACACAGTATTGAAACAAGACTGAATTTAGAGCCGGAGTGCCGGGAGCAGGATTTCTTTTTGGCGGATCCGGAACGCGTGAAAAAACAGTTTCCGAATGCGTCTTTTGACAATGAGGTGTTACTCTGTGCCGTTTCAGCAATGCTCCGGTATCTTTCCCACACGCAAAAACAGGGATTGGAATATTTAAATCAGTTACAGATTTACAAGGTCAGTGAATTTATGGAATTAGACGCGGCAACGCACCGGAATTTAGAGCTGACTGAAACTATGCGCGAAAAAATCAAGCGCGGAACGCTTTTATGGGTGTTAGACAGCACAAAAACCTCGATGGGTGCAAGGCTTTTAAAACAATGGGTGGAAAAGCCGCTGATTGATCCGGAAAAAATCAAACAGCGGTTATATGCAGTAGAAGAATTAGTGAACGATCTGATGCTCCGGGATGAGCTGCGGAGCGTGTTAGACGGGATTTACGATATTGCAAGAATTGTTTCCCGGATTTCGCTCGGAACGGTTTCTCCAAAGGATCTGATTGCCTTAAAGCTGTCCTTAACCAAGCTGCCGGATTTGGAATATCAGCTTTCCAAAATGCATTCCGAGCTTTTCTGCGGTATGCAGAAACGGCTGGATATTATGGAGGATGTCCGCACTCTTTTGGAAAATGCAATTGCAGACGAGCCGCCCCAAACCTTAAAGGACGGCGGTGTGATTAAGGGCGGATACCGGCAGGAATTAGATGAACTCCGCTATGTGCAGAAAGACGGCGCAAGCTGGATTTTGCAGGCAGAGGCAGAGGAAAAGCAGAAAACCGGCATTAAGAATCTGCGGATTCGCTATAACAAGGTGTTCGGCTATTATATTGAGGTTTCTAATTCTTACAAGGAGCTTGTGCCGGACAATTATATCCGCAAACAGACCCTGGTAAACGGCGAACGGTATATCACCCCGGAACTCAAGGAAATGGAAAACAAGATTTTAGGTGCGTCCGAGCAGATTGCAGCGCTTGAGGCAGAGCTTTACGAGCAGGTGCGAACTCAACTGGAGGAACAGCTGGAACGGTTAAAGACAGTCTGCGGTGTTGTTTCGGAGGCAGACGTGATTGCATCCCTGGCAGAGGTGGCATATAAAAATAACTATGTCATGCCGGAGATTTGCTCCGGCGGTATTTTAGAGATCAAGGACGGACGGCATCCGGTTGTGGAGAAAATGCTCCGGGATGCGCTCTTTGTTCCGAACGATACCGAAATGGACCCGGAGGACGCGCGCATGATCATTTTAACCGGTCCGAATATGGCAGGAAAATCGACTTATATGCGGCAGGTGGCATTGATTACGCTGATGGCGCAGATCGGCAGCTTTGTACCAGCAAGCCGGGCAAGAATTTCTCCGGTGGACAAGATTTTTACCCGTGTGGGCGCATCGGACGATATTGCCGCCGGTCAGAGTACCTTTATGCTGGAGATGGTGGAGGTTGCGGCAATTTTAGAGCATGCAACGAAAAATTCTCTTGTCATTTTAGATGAGATCGGGCGCGGAACGAGTACCTTTGACGGTCTTTCGATTGCGTGGGCGGTTGCGGAGTATATGCAGAATCCGAAAAAATCCGGTGCAAAAACGCTTTTTGCCACGCATTATCATGAAATGACCGAATTGGAAGATCGGTTGGACGGTGTGAAAAATTATCGGATTGCGGTGAAAAAGCGCGGCGATGATATTACATTTTTAAGAAAAATTGTCCGCGGCGGTGCGGATGACAGCTATGGAATTGAGGTTGCGGCTTTAGCAGGCGTACCCAAGAGCGTTATTAAGCGTGCCAAGGAGATTTTAGCTGAGATTCAGAGCGGAGAGCATGCGGAGGCACTGCCGCCGCAGCAGAAAGAGACGGAGGAAATGCCGTCGCAGTTGGATTTTGAGGCACAGACTGCATTTTCGATTGCAGAGGAGTTAAAGCGTATGGATGTGACCACCTATACGCCGATTGAGGCAATGAACCAGTTATATGCGCTTTCCAAGCGTGCAAAGGGAGAATAGTTTATGGCGGTAATACATAAGCTGGATACAGAAATTTCAAATAAGATTGCTGCCGGTGAGGTGGTGGAGCGTCCGGCATCGGTGATTAAAGAATTAGTAGAAAATTCAATTGATGCCGGGGCAACAAAAATCACCGTCCGGATTGAGCGCGGCGGTGTGGCGAAAATGACGGTCACCGACAATGGCTGCGGCATGGCACGGGAGGACGCAGAGCTTGCTTTTCTGCGCCATGCAACAAGCAAAATTCATACCGTGGAGGATTTGGATGCAATCTACACGTTAGGCTTTCGCGGAGAGGCGCTGTCGAGCATTGCGGCGGTTGCGCATGTGGATTTATACACCAAGCGCGAGCAGGACGAAATGGGAACGCATGCAGTCTGCACAGGCGACGGCATCCACTGTACCGAGGAGGGCGCGGCAGACGGAACGACCATGATCGTTTCCGATCTGTTTTATAACACACCTGCCCGGATGAAGTTCTTAAAAAAGGACGCAACGGAGGGATCGTATATTTCTGATCTGATGGTTCGCTTTATTTTAGCGCATCCGGAGATTTCCTTCAGCTTTTTCAGCAACGGAAAGGAGCAATTCCGTTCACCGGGGGATAACCGGCTGTCGAGTTGTGTTTATGCGGTTTACGGAAAAGCCTATGCCGAGGCGACAATACCGGTATCCTATGAGGAAAACGGGATTCGCATATCCGGTCTGATCGGCAAAAGCAGTACGGCGCGTGCAAACCGCAGCTATCAGAGCTATTTTGTAAACCACCGTCTGATTAAAAGCGTGTTGATTACAAAAGCGGTGGAGGAAGGTTTTAAAAACCAGATCATGATCGGAAAATTTCCGATGGCGATTTTAAATTTAGATATTGACGCGCGGCTGATTGATATTAATGTGCATCCGACCAAGCAGGAGGTCAAATTCTCAAGAGAGAGCGATATTTTTGTCTGCGTTAAGCGTGCAGTGGAAAACGCGCTTTATCAGACGTTAGATATTCCGAAACGAATTTTACCGGAGGAAAAGAAAAAGTCGGAGGAACCCGTAAAAAAGGAAGTATTTCCGAAAAGAGATACCGGTGTGCAACTGCCGCTTGCGGAAAAACCGCAGGTGATCTCAAACGAACAGTTTCAGAAAAAGTTAGAGGAGCATTTTCCGTTTCCAAAGGCAGAGCCTGTGCAGATGAAAAAGCTTTCCGAACCATTGCCGGATAGTTATCGGTGCGATACCTCGCCGGAATATTTCGCAAAAAAGAAGCAGGAAATCATCTCGCAGATGGAAGCGCCGCGTCCGGCAGCAGAACCGCCGGAAATGACCAAAATACCGGAAACGGTGGAAAAGCCTGTGGAGGATGCGGTTGCAGAGCCGGAGGAAATTCCATATTTCCGCGTGATCGGACAAGTTTTTAAAACGTATATCTTAGTGGAGCGCGGAGAGGAAATGCTGATGATCGATCAGCATGCGGCGCATGAGCGGATCAAGTATGAGGAATTAAAGCGCGAGCTTTCAGAAAAACGTGTGGCATCGCAGGGACTGCTTCTGCCGGTTACGGTGGATTTATCGGCTGCAGAATTTGAAATTTATCAGGAAAACAAGGCTTTATTTGAAGAATTGGGATTTGAGGCAGAGGAGTTTGGAAGAAGTTCTGTCATTCTCCGGATGACGCCGGCAGCGGTAGAGCCGGAGGATATTTCGGATGTGTTTATCGAAATGCTGACGCAGATTTCCGAATCGAAAGACAAAATCCTGACGAAGAAATCGGAACGCGCACTCTATACCATCGCCTGCAAGGCGGCCGCAAAGGCAAACCGGAAAATGGAGCAGCAGGAGATGGAGGGCTTAGTGCGCGGGGTGTTCGGATTAGGAACAATCAATACCTGTCCGCACGGACGCCCGATCACAATTTCGATGAGCAAAAAGGAAATGGAAAAGGAATTTAAGCGGATTGTTTAAGGATGTGAGATTTTGGAGAAAATACCGATTGTCGTGATCGGAGGGGCGACCGCGTCCGGGAAAACGGCGCTTTCGATTGCGCTTGCAAAGCGGTATGGCGGAAGAATTATTTCCGCCGACAGCATGCAGATCTACCGCCGGATGGATATTGGGTCTGCAAAGCCGACCATGGAGGA
>CAKSJF010000035.1 GCA_934462945.1 uncultured Clostridia bacterium
CTGCCAATTACCAGGGCAATCGCACCAGTCAGATTGCTTTTGTACATTTCCTCTCCGTCCATGTCCGCTCCGGCAATCCAATAGCCGCGCTCCTTTAGCTGATCGATCGTCTGGGCAATATTCGTCACATGCGCCACCGGTGTATATTCAATCGCACCGGCAGAGGTTTTTGCAACAACGGAATTTAACCCCACGCTGTTGCGCTTTGGGATGATCACACCATCTGCCCCGACACAGTTTGCCGTTCTTAGAATCGATCCTAAATTATGCGGATCGGTGATTTTATCGCAGATCACTAAAAACGGCGGAGTTTTCGCCCGGTCTAACAGCTCTGCCAGCGGCATATATTCATGCGTGGCAGCAATGGCGATCACACCCTGGTGATTTGCACCGTCCGCCATCTGATCCAGCTTATGCCGGTCGATCTCTGAAATAATGATACCGCGTTCCTTTGCTTTTCGGATTAAGGGAATCAGAGAACCCTCCACATTTCCCTTTTTCACAAAAATTTTATCAATTTCCCGTCCGGAGCGAATCGCCTCCAAAACAGGGTTTCTTCCAAAAATTTTATCCTCCATCGCACACTCCTACAGCAGGAAACGGTCGTGAATGGCTACCACTGCACGCTCTGCATCTTTCTGATCCACCAAGACAGAAATCTTGATTTCCGAGGTTGCAATCATATTAATATTGATATGCGCGTTATAGAGCGCTTCAAACATCGTTGTTGCCACACCGGCATTATTCACCATACCTGTTCCGACAATGGATACCTTGGAAACATCCTTTGTCCAGACAACCTTTTTCGCATTGACCAAAGCTTTATTTTCCTCTAAAATTGCCAATGCCGGCTCTAAATCGTCCTCACGGACGGTAAAGCTGATATCCTTTGTTTCGCCGTCTCCGATTGACTGAATGATCAGATCTACTGAAATTCCTTTTTTTGAAAGCATGGAGAAAATCTGAAACGCTTTTCCCGGTGTATCCTCCACACCGCACAGCGCGATTCTCGCACAATCATTATCTCTGGTTACTCCCCTGACAAGCATCTTTTCCACTTGGTCTACCTCCTTAACATATGTTCCTTCTGCTCTGGTTAAGCTTGATTTTACCGCTAATTTTACATGATATTTTTTCGCCATCTCTACCGACCGGTTGTGCAGGACGTTTGCACCTAAGGACGCTAATTCCAGCATTTCATCATAGGAAATGTCGTCCAGCTTATATGCGTTCGGCACAAACCGCGGGTCGGCGGTATACACACCGTCCACATCGGTGTAGATTTCGCAGACATCTGCACCAAGCGCTGCTGCTAATGCTACCGCGGAGGTATCCGAGCCGCCGCGTCCGAGGGTGGTGATATCGTCATATTTATTAATGCCCTGGAAACCTGCCACAATCACGATTCTCCGGCGGTCAAGCTCAGTTTCAATCCGTTCGGTATTGATCTTGTTGATTCTTGCCGCGCTGTAGTTGGTGTCGGTCTGCATGCCGACCTGCCAGCCGGTCAGCGAAATGACCGGTTTTCCCAGCTTTTCAATCGCCATTGCCAAGAGGGAAATCGAAATCTGCTCTCCGGTTGATAAGAGCATATCCATCTCACGCTTAGATGGCTTTTCATTAATTTCTCTTGCTTTTTCAATTAAGTCATCCGTTGTGTCGCCCTGTGCCGATACTACAACCACAACGTTGTTCCCGGCATCATATGCTTCTGCAACCCGGTTCGCCACGTTCATGACACGCTCTGCATCCCGAACGGACGTACCGCCATACTTTTGAACAATTAATCCCATATTCATACTCCTTCTGATTCAATTACTCTTATATGAGGGGATTATTACCCCCGAATCCTTGCAAATGCACCCACATTATTAATTTCAACCACCCGGCATTTCCAGTTTGGAAAATGCGCTTTAAAGTACTCCTGCATTTCTCTTTGAAAACCGTTGAAATTTCCTTCTAAAACAGACAGGATCGTTGGTCCTGATCCGCTTAAAAACGTTGCTAATGCGCCCAGCTGATAGCTTTGATCAAAAATCTCCTGCATGCCCTCCACTGCATTTTTCCGGTAGGGCTGATGCAGTCGATCCTCTGCACCCAGGCGCAGGATTTTGGAATCTCCCTCAATCATTCCTGCCGTAAAGAGCGCTGCACGCGAAACGTTAAATGCCGCGTCCTCCAAAGATACCTCCTCCGGAAGAACCTTGCGCGCCTTTTTTGTTGCCACAAAATAATCCGGAATCATTAAAGCGTACCGGTATTTCGGTGTAATTTTCATGCTTTTGCAGAAAAACTCCCCGTTTTCACGCCCGGCAACGCAAAAGCCGCCGAAGAATGCCGGTGCAACATTGTCCGGGTGTCCCTCCATTTCCGCTGCAATCTGAAACAGCCTTTGTCTGGAAAGCTTGCTCCCGGAGAGAAGATTGCCGGCAATTAAACCGCCGACAATGCAGGCGCTGCTGCTCCCCAAACCGCGTGTGACCGGAATTTTACTATTCTGCACAATCCGAAATCCCGGAAGCAGTGTGTCGGTTTCCTCAAACACACGTTTAACCGACTGGTAAATCAGATTGTTTTCATTCTTCGGAAGATACTCCCGGCTATGCCGGTTAATAATCTTTAAACCATGCGCCCTTGTTTCCACCTGAATCCGGTTGTACAGGTGGAGAGCAATTCCCATTGTATCAAATCCGGCGCCCATGTTCGCGCTGGTTGCCGGAGCATATACCTCAACCATGATACGGCATCAGGCGAATCGCCGTTTTGACATCGCCGATCCTTTCCAGCTTTTCTGCCAGCTCTCGTTCCGGTTCTGTGGGGGTTAAAAATGCGGTTTCCTGTCCGCAAAGCGGCTCAATCATTTCTGCATTCGGGAAAACCTCTAAAACATCCTCTGCGGATGCTGCCGTCCGGACAAGCATGCGCACCTTGGATTCCTCCGGCTGTTTCATAAACGGTTTTTCCGATACTCTCCAACGGATTGGATGACGTTTTTCTCCCTCATGCCGTGCACAGTCTAACATATCCGCAACAACTGCGCTTGCAGTCGGCAGTTTTCCTGCGCCGCGTCCGTAGAACATCGCGTCCCCTAAGGAATCCCCTGTAACCATAATGGCATTAAAAACATCATTCACAGAGGCGATCGGCGAGGCTTTCGGAATCAGCATCGGGCAAACCCGGGCAGAAATCTTTTCCTCCTCATCACATTCCGCAAAACCGATCAGCTTGATCACACAATCCAGCTTTTCTGCATAGCGCACATCCTCAGAGGTAATATCACAGATACCCTCGGTGGGGATTTTCTGATAGTTCACGAATTTTCCCCAGGCAAGCGATGCTAAAATTGCAATCTTCCGGCAAGCGTCATGCCCTTCTACATCTGCCGCCGGATTCCGCTCCGCATAGCCTTTTTCCTGTGCATCCTTTAAGGCTTCCTCAAAGGTTTTTCCTTTTTGGAACATTTCGGTTAAAATATAGTTTGTCGTTCCGTTTAAAATGCCGGCAATCCGCTCAATCCGGTTTGCCGCAAGGCAGGTTGTCATCGGACGGATAATCGGAATACCGCCGCCAACGCTTGCCTCAAACAGATAGCTGACATTTTTTCTTTCTGCAATTTCCAAAAGCTCTGTGCCGTAGGTTGCCACAAGCTCTTTATTCGAGGTAACCACGCTTTTTCCGGCTAAGAGCAGATCCTTTGTAAATTCATATGCCGGATGGAGTCCGCCCATTGCTTCTGCAACCACCGTCACCTCCGGATCGTTTAAAATATCCGAAAAATCCTTTGTAAAAAGTGTATGATCCGGATCATCCGGAAAATCCCGGATGTCTAATATATATTTTATTTCCAATTGGCTCTTTTGTTGAATAAAAGGTTTCCGTAAAATATCCCGGACACCGCCTCCAACTGTGCCAAACCCCATAATTGCCGCTTTTTGCATAAAATTCTCCTTTTTCTGTTATTTCATTGCCAGTACCTCTGCCCGGTTCACCCCTCTGGTGGACTCCAACTCGGACAGGAGCGTTCCGACGTCCGATGTGAGTGCGTCAATCGAAATCGACATCGTCACATGCGCCACACCGTTGATCGGAATATTCTGATTAATCGTCAGCACATTGACCTGCGCTTTGGACAGCACTGCAAGCACCTCGGACAAAATCCCCGGCTGATCCTCTAAAACAAAGGACAGCGTTAGCATCTTGTCATACCCGGCATCCCGATAGGAAAAGACGTGATCCCGGTATTTATAAAATGCGCTCCGGCTGATCTGTACCTCCTCCAGGACTTCGTTAATCGTTTTGTGCTTTCTGCCGGCTAACAGCCGTTTTGCCTCCACCGTCTTAAACAGAACCTCCGGCGCTGCCTTTGCGTCCACTAATATATAGGATGTTTTCATACAAGCTTCCAACCTCCTTTGTACGTCTCTGGCGGACATTTGTTTTTATATTAAATATAATATCATAGAAACATAAAATTGTCAACGAAATAACTATCAATCTTCTACAATTTTTTTACTTGTTTTTTGGTAATTTTATCAGAACACCGTCATTTCATCCGATTCCAGCATGCCTTTAATCTGAATCAGCTTATCCGAAAGCCCGGTATAACGCGCCTGTCCGTTTCCGCTTTTCACCATCTGCTCCACTGCCTGCTCCGATCCGACTAAGATCACCATCCGCTTTGCACGCGTCACCGCTGTGTATAATAAATTTTTCATCATCAGCATCGGTGCAAACCGGCAGACCGGCAATAACACAATCGGAAATTCACTTCCCTGGCTTTTATGCACCGTAACGGCATATGCTAAATCCAGTTCCTCTAACGAGGAAAACGGATAACAGACAGTGCGGTCGTCAAAGCGGATGATCATTTCCTTATCTTTTGTCGAAATGCTCTGAATCATCCCCATGTCGCCGTTAAAAATACCGCTCCCCTGCTCGCCGTTATCCTTTTTCCAGGACAGATCATAGTTGTTTTTAATCTGCATCACCTTATCGCGTTCGCGAAAAATCATTTTTCCGCGCGCATACTCTGTTTTCTGAAAAGCCGGCGGATTCATTTCCTGCTGCAAGACCTGATTTAAGGACTGCACGCCTGCTTTTCCCTTTTTGGAGGGGGAAAGCACCTGAATTTCTGATACAGCGTCGATCTGATAGCTTTTCGGCAGACGGTATTTATATAGATTCACAATCTCCTTTGCCGCCTCCTCCGCGCCGTTTCTCCGAAGGAAAAAGAAATCCTTGTTCTTTTCCCAAAGCTCCGGCATATCGCCGCGGTTAATGCGGTGCGCGTTTGTGACAATCAGGCTTTCCTGTGCCTGGCGGAAAATCTGTTCTAACTTGATCACCGGAATCATTTCCGAGGAAATGATGTCGCGCAGAACATTCCCCGGTCCTACCGAGGGCAACTGATCGGCATCCCCGGCTAAAATCACTCTTGCACCGCGTTTAACCGCGCGCAGGAATGCATGCATGAGCGGCACATCCACCATGCTCATTTCATCTAAAATTAAAACGTCTGCTTTCAGAGGGTTTTCCTCATTAAAACTAAACACCTGTGAATCCTCGCCGTCCGGCTGCACTCCTAAAAGGCGGTGGATCGTCTTTGCCTCAAGACCGGTTACCTCGCTCATCCGCTTTGCCGCCCGTCCGGTTGGCGCGGCTAATGCCACCGAAAGCTTTAATTCCTGCATCACCTTTATAATCGTATTAATTGTGGTGGTTTTTCCGGTTCCGGGACCGCCTGTGATGACCATGCAGCTTTCTTTCACCGCTGTCTGCACCGCAATCATCTGCTCCGGTGCAAGCGTGATTTCCTCCGCTGCCGCAATCTCCTCCACCAGATTGGAAAGCTCCTCCTCACTCATAAAAGGCTTTTGCTCCACTAAACTCAAAGACGCAAGCCGACGGGCAATATACTGCTCCGCCGAGAGAAAGCCGGAAAGATAGCAAACCGACATTCCCCGGATTGTATCAAGATACATTTCGCGCTCTAAGGAAAGCGCGGTGATACCGTTTTCTGCCTCCTGTTCGGTAATATCCAAAGCATGCGCCGCATGTTCAATCAAAAGCATTTTGGGCAGATAGGTATGTCCGGCGGTATATGCCGCGGATTTTAACATATATAAAAGTCCTGCACGAATCCGCTCCGGACTGTTTTTTGCCACACCGCGCACAAATGCAATATTATCTGCCGTTTTAAAGCTGATTCCGTCCACACAGGCAGAAAGAATATACGGGTTCTGCTTCACCTTATCAAGCGCCTCTGCTCCTAAAATCCGGTGTACCTTTAAGGCAAGCTTTGCCGAGACGCCGTACTGCTGCAAAAACATCACAATCCCCTGCATGGACTGAATCTTAAAAAACGCCTCTCCGATGGCAAGCGCTTTCTTTTGGGTAATCCCCTTGACCTCGGCAAGACGTGCAGGCTCGTTCAGCATGATATTCAGCACGTCGCGCCCGAAATGATCGACTAATTTTTTCGCGGTTGTCTCCCGGACACCTTTGACAATGCCGGTGGACAGATATTGCAGTATTGCCGCCTCATCCTCCGGCAGAATCATTTCATAGTACGAAACCTTAAACTGTTCGCCATAATCCGGATGGGTGACCCACGTTCCGGTCAGACGGACATGCTCGCCGCCCATAATATACGGAAGATAGCCGACCGCAGTAAAATAACCCTCTGACGCACTTTCAATATCGCAGACGGTGTAGCCGTTTTCTTCATTTGTATAGATCACCGAAACCACCGTTCCGGTCAGTTCTAAAATTTCGTCCATCACGATTCCTCAACTACATAAAATTTGTTTTTCCGGATTCCGGTTACTTCCGCGCCGTTTTTTTCCGCGCGTTGAATTGCAAAAACGCATTCCCGGCTGATTCTCTCTCCTAAAACAATCACCGGTGTTCCGGGCGGATAGATCACAACGGTATTTTTGCTGATTTTTCCGATTGCCTGCTCCCAATCCATCCAAATCCCGTTCCTTTCAAACGCTTCTCTTGGGGATAGCGCCGTCTCCGGGATCTGCGGCAGATCAGTTGGCTTTTTTTCCTTTTTCGGAACGGTTTTTAAAATCCGTACCACTGCTTTCGCCGCGCTGATGATCTCCTCTGTCGAATTGGACGGGGACGGCAGCATGACAACGCACCCTGTATCTGCCATTTCCACATCAATCCGATCCTCACATCTTAAACGCTCTGCCAGGGAAAACCCGGTCAGATCATATTCCATCACCGGAACAACCAGTCGGCAAGGGTCATAATACCCTTTTTTAAAAACCGGCAGCGTAACTGCTTCTGACAAAATCTTTCGCGCAGTCTCACAGGCTCTGAAAATTCTTTTCCACTCCTCTGCTCCGCTTTCCTCCAACATTTCCCTCGCCTCGTCTGCCGTTGCAAGCATCGCATAGGAGGGACTGGAGGTTTGGAGCATTTTTGCCGCTGTGTGAACACGCTCCCGATCTACCTGTTCGGAGCAAATATGCAAAAAAGCAGTCTGATTCATCGTCGCAAGCGTTTTATGCGCACTCTGCACAACCAAATCCGCACCCTGCCGGACTGCGCTTTTCGGAAAAATTTCCTCCGACGCTGCAAAATGCGCCCCATGCGCCTCATCCACCAAAAGCGGAATCCCATACCGGTGTACAATTTCTGCAATTGCCGCCACATCCGATACGATTCCGTAGTAATTCGGCGAGGTGATCAGAACGGCTGAAACCCTTTCACGTTCTAAGGCACGCTCTACCGCCGCCGGAGAAACAGCGTCCGGAATCTCGTATCCCGGAATCAAGGTCGATTCTAAATAAACCGGCACGAGTCCGAACACGGTGCAGGCATGAATCACCGACTGGTGACAATGCCGGCTGACCAAAACCCAGTCTCCGGCATGACAGCAGGACAAAAGCATGATAAAAATGCCGGAGGTAGAACCGTTGACTAAAAAAAGTGTTTCCCGGCTTTGATAAAACCTTGCCGCGCGCTCCTGTGCCTCTTTTAATGCTCCCTCCGATTCGTACAGGCTGTCCGTATCCGAAAGCTCGGTCACATCATAGGAAAAGAAATGCTTTCGGAGTTCGTCCGGAATCCCCCTGCCGCCCTTGTGCCCGGGCATGGCAAGAGAAATCCGGCGGAGATTCCGGTATTGTTCCAGCCGTTTTGCTAATCTGGATCGCATACTTTTACTCCTTATATGTCTAATTTTAGATCATTCTCCCGAATCCATCCGTATTTACGGAGAATCACAGCAAAAATCCAGCTTAAAACCGCCGGGAGGACAAAGGAAATTGCAAACAGTCCAATCCAGTCCCAAGCAGTAATCGCCGCCTTTACTCCGGCTTCAATATCCGAAATCCAGCCGCTGTAAACACCGATCTGACCCACAAAACCGCAGGTTCCCATTCCGGAGGATACGGCTGCGCCGTTCATTTTTAACTGGAACAGGCAGGTTGCAAGCGGACCTGTGATAGCGGATGCCAGTGTGGGAGGAATCCAGATTCTTGGATTTTTTAAAATATTACTCATCTGGAGCATGCTTGTACCGATTCCCTGAGACAAAAGTCCGCCCCAGCGGTTTTCCCGAAAGCTGATCACCGCAAAGCCAACCATCTGCGCACAGCATCCGGCAACCGCCGCACCGCCTGCCAGACCAGTCAGACCAAATGCCGCGCAGATTGCAGCAGAGCTGATTGGGAGCGTGAGTGCAATACCAACCAGAACTGAAACGACAATTCCCATCCAGAACGGTTGCAACTCTGTTGCCCACATAATCGCATTACCGACCGAGCTTGCCGCAAGACCAATATACGGCGCGGTCAGCTTGGAGAGAATCACGCCAAACAGAATCGTCACAAGCGGTGTGATTAAAATATCCAGCTTTGTTTCCTTGCTGACGGCTTTTCCGATTTCCGAGGTGATCACGGCAATAAAAAATACTGCCAACGGGCCGCCTGCGCCACCCAGCTCGTCTGCCGCCATGCCGACTGCCGCTAAAGAAAACAGCACCAAAGGAGGTGCATTCAGGGCATACGCAATTGCAATTGCCATTGCCGCACCCTTAATTGCCGACGCATAGCCGCCGATTTCGACAAACAGCTCAATACCAAACTGCTTTCCGACTGTCTGGATAATCGTACCGATCAGAAGTGACGCAAATAACCCCTGTGCCATCGCACTAAGCGCGTCAATTCCATACCGCTTTCCGGATATGATAATATCCTTGCGTTTCATAAATTCTTTCACTCGGTTCATTTGTATAACCATTCCTTTCTGTGTAACTTAAGTCTGAAAGAAAATTGCTCAGAGTACAGCTTTGCAGTGAGTGGTTGTGCTCAAGTCCAAATATAAATTTGGAAACAAGAGCCATGCAACAGCGTTCTAAATCTTTGATTTAGGTAACGCCACTGCTCTGTACGAATGTACCGCCCCGAGCAAAAAGTTGTGCTATGGGCGATTTTATTCAGACTTTCTGCTCCTTTTTTTCATTAATGCATTTAGTAATACTTCTATTATATCAAATTCTCGGAATTTGTCAATATTTCACACTTTTTCACTTACGCTTTCGTGGGAATTGACAAAACTTTCAGAAAAACAAACAAGATTTTATCCTTTTATGATACAAAAAGAGGATGCGTTTTTGCATCCTCCCATTGTTATTCACCGACAATTTTAAACCGGACATTCGACTGATTTCCGGCGCGGTTCTGATAAGAAATACCGTTTTGATCCAGTTCGTTTAAAAACTGATTCATTTCACTTTTGGACATTTCATAAACCCGGTTTTTATAATCTCCGTATTTTCCGGCTATACTCTTTGCATCGGACAGCTGATCCTGATTTACTGCCACACTGCCGACAGAGAAACCAGACGTGTCAAACGTGCTTTTATTCCGTGCAGCTCCGGCAGATGCTGTCCCTGCATCAGCAGAATCTACCGCTGCGGATGCAGAAAAGCTTTGCACCTCGGAGTCCTCTGCACCCCCTGCTGACTTTGCCATCGGCGCCTCCTCGCGGGACGGCACAGCAGTCGGTGCGGATTTCTCTGCCTGCTTCGTTCTTGCAGTTGCCGCCGGTGCGCTGGTCTGCCTTGGAGCCGGTGTCGCAGTACGCTTTGGAGCCTGGCTCGGCGTCACTGCCGGCGCTTGTGTTTCCGCCGGCTGTACCTCCTCCGGAACAGTTTCCGCCACTTCCTCCGGCGCCGTCTCCGTTGCTGCCGGGATTTCGGTTTCCTCCGGACTCAGCGTCGGCGTACTCATCACAATCTGCTCATCCTGCATTCCGACAGAATCCTTTGAAAGCTTCAGCATATCCACCTTTAAGAACACACCGACCAAAAGCGCCGCCGCTAAAACCGGAGCAACTCTCCTCATGCGCAGATAAGAAAAAATAACTGCTTTTTTCTCCTGCCGCTTTTCCTCATGAATTTTCTGCATAACCTCTGCCTTAAAGTTTTCCGGCAACCGAGGCTTTGGCATTTTCGGCATTTCTTTCTGCATTTTTTTTGCAAATGCAAGTTCTTCCCTGCATTGCTGGCAGGAAGAGAGGTGTTCTCCGATTTCCTGCATTTTCTCCGGAGACAGATCGCCGGCTATGTATAAGTCTAATAATTCTGAGCATTCATCGCATTTCATCTCTTCTTGCCCCCCTTCTACTATCTTAGACGTAACAACTTCTAAAATTGTTCCCGTTTTTCCCATAAAATTTTTCGGAGTTTTGCTCTTGCTCTGCTAAGCCTGGATTTTACCGTTCCAATCGGCATCATTAACACAGCCGCAATCTCCTCATAACTCTTTCCGTCCAGGTCGTAAAGCGTCAGAATCCATTTGGAATTATGGTCAAGCTCGTTGATTGCCTCCCGGATCATCCGCTGGGTTTCTTTTTTCTCGATCAGATTTTCCGGCTGGTTGGATTCCTGCCGCGGCAGCTGACCCTCACCCTCTTCCAGAATCTGCTCCAGACTGTAGAGTTGTTCGCGTTTTTTCCGCAGCGCGTCATAGCACACATTCTGCACAATCCGGTATAACCAGGTATAAACAGAGCATTCGCCCCGGAAATTCGGAATTGCAAAATAGATTTTTACAAATGCGTTCTGCGCCGCGTCGCACGCTTCATCATAGTCGGACAGCATACCGTAGCAAATCCGCATTACGCGTTCCTGATATTTTTCCACCAGCTCCTCAAACGCTGATTCATTGCCCTCCTGGACAGATTCAATTAAATCCTCATCCGTCATACGCTGCCCTCCTTTCTTTTTGCAATCCTGCCGTCGACCCGGGGATTGCCTTTCTTAAAATTGACTGATTCGGTTCATATAGCTTTGATAAGACATCTTCAAATCCTCCAGACAGTCGCCGGAGAATTTCTCTAAAAACGCTTTTGCAAGCTCAAAAGCCGCCGCGCTCTCTGCCACAATGGCACATGCCGGCACAGCGCAGACATCCGAACGCTCCACCGAGGCTTTTGTTTCGGATTTATCCGAAAGCTTCACCGTCCGGAGCGGATGATACAGCGTTGGAATCGGTTTCATCGCCGCGCGCAGGATGATCGGTTCGCCATTGCTCATGCCGCCCTCAATACCGCCGGCACGGTTCGTCATCCGATAGAATCCGTTCCGGTAGCCGATTTCATCATGCACAGAAGACCCAAACTGCTCCGACTGCTGAAACCCGGTTCCGATCTCGACACCTTTAATTGCCTGAATACTCATTAGTGCCATGGCAAGCTTTGCGTCCAGTTTACGGTCGTAATGTACATAGCTCCCCAGTCCTGCCGGGACATTCCGGATGATCACCTCGACCACACCGCCCAGACTCTCTCCTGCCGCCTTTGCACGGTCAATCTGCTCCATTGCAAGCTTTTCACATTCTGCATCTCCAAAAGAAACCGGCGACTTTGCCACACGTTCAAAAAAGTCCTGCTCTGCCGGGTCTGCTTTGTCGCACACCTCGCCGATGCGTACCACGCGTGAATCAACCGAAATTCCAAATTGCTCCAAAAGCGATTCTGCCACCGCCCCGACAGCCACTCTTGCCGCCGTCTCCCGCGCGCTTGCACGCTCCAGAACATTTCTGAAATCCCGGTGGTTATATTTCATACCGCCGGTCAGATCGGCATGCCCCGGACGGGGGCAATCTACCACACGCTCCGGCGCTGCCGTTTCTGCACCCATAATATGCGCCCAGTTTTCAAAATCGCGGTTTTGAATCTGCAAGCTAATCGGACTGCCTAAGCTGATACCGCCGCGCACACCCGAAAGAATTTCCGCCTGGTCGTGCTCAATCTGCATTCTGCCGCCTCTGCCATAGCCTTTCTGACGTTTTGCAAGCATCTGATCAATTTTTTCTTTTGAAACCGGAATTCCGGACGGCATTCCCTCTATAATTGCAGTCAAAGCCTTTCCATGCGTTTCTCCTGCCGTCAAATATCGCAGCACAGCCATACACATCCTTTCGCACATATAAATTTAGTATATCATTATTCCCGGTCAGACGCAAGTATTTTCTACAAATTGTAATGAACTCGTAACAAAAGAGGGGATGTAAAAAGAATGCAGAACAATCTGTACCTTTTTTGACATCCCCTTTTGCTACATCATGCTAATTGTTCAAGCGACATACTGCAAACCTGGTTTTTTTCGTCAATCAGACTCTGTAATTCGGAAAGATCTTCCTCTGTCAAAACGCCTTTTTCAAAATAGGCGCCTGCATTTAAGATGATCTGATAGTCTGCCATGCTGCCAACTGCGCTTTTAAAGCCAAGCATTAAAAATTTTCTGTAATCAAACATCAACTGTTTCCTCCGTTCACTAAAATTGCATTTTTTATTTCGGTTACGACCTTATTAATATCCTGATAATAAGAAAGCTCAATCTGATACGGCGCAAGCTCTGTCCGTGCAAACAAATAGTTCACATTTCCGGACTGGATTTTCAGTCCGGTCACTGCCTGCGTCATCTCCGCATTCAGCGGACTGTTCATGTACACAACCTGTTCCTGCCCCTGATACGGAACATAGCCAGAGCCTTTTGCCGCTGTTTTTTCCACTTCCTCCAGTATCGGATTTTTGCAGAATGTTTCATAAAACAGCTTGAGATTTTCCCGTGCTGCTGAATTACCGCCCAGACAGATATAATCGTTTCCGGTTGCGTCAAATAGGACAGTCGACGGGCAATAAGCGGCCGCCTCCGGATGACCAATCCATTTGTTGCTTGTTCCTTTTCCAAACAGACCTCCCAGAGAAATCATCAGCTCCGCCTCATTCGCATTTCCTAAAAACAAGTTGTCCGAAACTGAAAAAACATACCGCCGCCCCGGCTTGGTCATCAACCGCCAGCACAGTCTGCTCTGCGAAATGCCGTAAATATTTTCCGGATTCTCGTAATAATCCAGATCGAACAGGTTTTTACCGCAAAGTAACACCGGAAGCCGGTATTTTCCAGCCTGTGCGTTTTCACCGTTATTCCTCTCAAAGGCTGTTCGGTTGATTCCCTCCTCTAACTGCGGAAAAAATACATTCTGATCGCAGAGTGTACCTTTCTGAATCAAAATTCCAGCCTGAACCGAATCAAAATCATAGCCAAGGTTCGGAAAATCAATCGTGAGCGGCTCACTTCCGGATGTGACCTTTTTCCCGATCAATACCCCGTTCCGGAAAAATTCCAGATATACATCCATCGATTCATCAATCCCACCGGACAGCGTGTAGCATTTCTGCTGATCAATCCGGCTATACAGTTCTGAATCCACCACGCACGAGACTTCTGCCGCTGCCGTTCCATTTGCTGCAACCGTTCCGTTGCCGCGGTCGGTAAAGGTGATACCGCTGTTCGTCCTTGAACCCGAGAAAAACGGATAATGAATCAGATTTCTGCCCACCAGATCTCCGGTGTTCAGATTTGTAGGAATCGTTCTTGTCTGTCCTCCGCGGACAAGCTGCGGACGAAAACAAATCTGATCACAGGTCACTCCGCTTGCCACACGAAGTACGATTGTCGGGTATTCTTTGCTTTCTTCTGCCGGTGTAAAGGATACCGTTTTCCCTATATCTGCCGGGACAGAAGCCGCTCCGGTACTCAAAAGATATACAAACCATTTGTTATTCGCACCATCGGAGGGTGCGCCGGAAAAGGTGTATGTAACACCTTTTTTTAAAGCCCCTTTTTCGATACGCTTTGCAATGATATACTCTGCCTTTGCCGTTGCCGTTCCGCTGGCGGTCACAGTTCCGTTTCCGTCATCTGAAAACGTGATGCCGTTAATTGTTTTTGTCACTGCCGGATAGGGAAACTGAATATAGTTTCCGTCTCCGCGCACCTTGCAGGAAAGCAGTTCCTCATTCTCCAGTCCGTCTGTGATGGAAACAGGGTAATCCTGCACCTCGGCATGCGGAACAGAAAGCTTTTTTAAGGCTTCTTTTTCTAAAAGAATCTGATTTTGAAATTCCTCCAAATCCGCATCCGTCCAGTAGTCCACACCGCGTACCGGTGTTTTTCCGTCCTGACCGGGGTTTCCCTTTTCACCTTGTTCACCCCGTTCTCCTTTTTCTCCTTTTTCGCCAGGGATTCCCTGCAAGCCGCGCGCGCCCTGCGCACCCGTATCTCCTTTTTCACCTTTTTCTCCGGTATCTCCCTTGTCGCCCTTTGCCCCTTTCGAGGGAAGTCCGCTGTCCTTGCTTTCTTTTTTCTTG
Source organism: uncultured Clostridia bacterium (assembly GCA_934462945.1). GTDB lineage: Bacteria > Bacillota > Clostridia > UBA1381 > UBA1381 > RQCD01. Next base: position 14,680 of record CAKSJF010000035.1, read on the forward strand.
GCATCCCAGAAATACCAGTTTCCATTTGCGCCGATAGTCGGGACGCTATGGGAGAGCGCCGCAGAAAGCGTTTCCATGTAAACCTCCCACACGTCTGCCTCCGGAACAGCCGGTGCTGTAGTCTCTCCCTGATATGCTCCCTCTAAAACACTCATTCTGCACCAATTGGTTGCAATTCGCTTACTTCCGTCTGTTCCGTAGACACCGATTTCAAAACCATCCGTGTCCGATAACATTTCTTCCGGAAGCATGCATTGTCCATCCGTGATCAAAACAGGTCCAAAAACTGTTTCACCATGCCGGAATACCGCCAGGCGGCTGGCACTCTCCCAGTCGCCGTCAAAGGTAAACCGGCATTGGTAGTAGTTTTTTGTTCCTGTGTTTGCCATTTCCGTTCCCACGGAATAAAGACGATCTCCTTTTACTGTAAATTTAAAAATAACCTTTCTCCTCCTGTGACTGCGCGCACAGTAAAATAGTTCGAACCTATGTTTGTATTATACCACAAAAAGGCAGTTTTGTCAAGACCTTTTTTGCTATTTTATAAAAAAATTCGTACCAGACTGGTAAAAATAAAACAGCATAGCATGCCTGCCGCCGCCGGAAGAAGAAAGGAGAAAACCGTCCATTTCCAGCTGCCGCTCTCCTTTTTTATGGTGAGGAGCGTGGTTGCACAGGGCCAGTGCATGAGGGAAAAGAGCAGGAGATTGACCGCCGTCACCCACGTCCAGCCGTTTGCCTCCAGAACAAGCTTCATTTCGGTAAGCTGATTCATTTCCACCATATTTCCCGTACCCAGGTAGGTCATCAGAATAATCGGAATCACAATCTCATTTGCCGGCAGACCCAATAAAAACGCAAACAGAATACATCCGTCCAGACCGATCAGTCTGCCGAGCGGATCCAACATGCCGCTGCACCAGGACAGCAGCGTCTGCTGTCCGACCGTGATATTGGCAAAGCACCAAATGAGAAGTCCTGCCGGCGCGGCAACTGCGGCGGCTCTCCCCAGAACAAACAGCGTCCGGTCGAACACGGAACGCACCAACACCCTCCCGATTCGCGGGCACCGATAAGGCGGCAGCTCCAGCGTAAAGGAGGACGGCTCTCCCCGGAGTAGCGTCCGGGACAGGAAATCCGACATGCAGAACGTCATAAAAATTCCGAACAGCACCACACAGGTTAGAATCAGCGCGCCGAAAAATCCGTTTTCCCCGGCAAAAAACATCGTGATCACCGCAATCATCATCGGAAACCGCCCGTTGCAAGGAACAAAGCAGTTGGTGAGCATAGCAATCAGCCTCTCGCGCGGAGAATCAATAATCCGGCATCCCACCACACCGGCAGCATTGCAGCCAAATCCCATGCACATGGTCAACGCCTGTTTTCCGCAGGCACGGCATTTCTGAAACATGTGATCCAGGTTAAACGCAATCCGAGGCAGATACCCCAAATCCTCCAAAAGCGTGAAGATCGGAAAGAAGATTGCCATAGGCGGCAGCATGACCGCAACCACCCAAAAAAGCACACGGCATGCGCCAAACACCAACAAATCGGAAACGATCTCCGGTGCGCCTGATAACAGCGACAAAAGCCAGCCTTGTATTTTTTCAAACAGGGCAGACAAAAGCGCTGTCGGATAATTTGCGCCCTGGATTGTGAGCCAGAAAACAAAGCCTAACAGCGCCAGCATCACAGGGATTCCGGTCAGCCGGTTTGTTAAAAACCGGTCGATCCGCCGGTCGCGCTGATGATACCCCTGGTTCCGGCAGTGCACCACGCCATCTGCAATTTCCTCCGCCGCCAGGACAAGGCAGGAAACAATTTCATCCTCCAAACGCTCGCCAAAGAATCCTTCTTCCTTTAACATCGCCTGTGCCTGCTCTACATAAGGGCGCATTTCGGTATGCTCCAAAAGCCAGGCATCTGCCCGGTTTTCCAAAAGCCGCAGAGCAAGCCAGCGTGCAGAAACCGTTTCTTCGTACGCAGAAAGTCTGGAAAGCAATCCGGAAACCGCCGCCTCAATCGGCTTGGTGTACGAAACGGAATAAACGTTCCTCCGGCAATCACAGGATACCACCTCCTCGATCTGATCTGCCAGACGACCCAGCCCCTTTTTGCTCCGCGCACTCGTTCCAACCACCGGCACACCCAGCCGGCAGGAGAGCGTTTTTAAATCGATCTCCATATCCTTTTTTTCCGCTTCGTCCATCAGATTGACGCAGACGATCACGTTTGGGGTAATCTCAAGTGTTTGCAAAACCAAATTCAGATTCCGCTCCAGACAGGTTGCGTCGCACACCACCACAGCGGCATCCGCACCGCCCCGGCAAATAAAATCCCGCGCCACTTCCTCCTCCTTTGAATGCGCCGACAAGGAATATGTACCCGGAAGATCGACCAGAATGTAGTTTTTTCCGTGATGGCAAAAAACGCCCTGCGCATTGCTGACGGTTTTTCCCGGCCAGTTTCCGGTGTGCTGTCTTAACCCGGTCAGCGCATTAAAAACAGTACTTTTTCCAACATTCGGATTCCCTGCAAGCGCAATCACCGCGTCATCCGGTGTGATTTTTTTAACCTCAAAGCCGGAATCCATCGAATGAATCCCAACTGAATCCACTGTCAAACCCATGCCATCCCCTCCTATCGCACACGCACAAAAATATCGCCGGCATCCTCGTTCCGGATGGCAATGACTGCACCGCGGATGCAATATGCCATCGGATCGCCGCCGGGACTTTTTAAAACGCATTCCACACGCGTTCCCTCAATTAAACCTAAATCGCGCAGCCGCCGCCGGATTCCCGGCTTTGCCCGCAAAACGTCCACCTCCCCGTTCTCTCCTACCTGTAGTTTTGTTAATGAACATCTATTTTCCATAAAGCGAATCACTCCAATTTCTATTTCTTATTTTCATAATATGTTCCCTCACAAAATTGGGTTCGGATTTTTATGTAAACTTTTTATTCCCTCATATTTTTGTGATTTTTCAGAAAAACTCGCTCATTTTTTTGTAAAAAGTATGTTCCGATTCCCTCATTTTTTTGTAAAACAGTTGATTTTTTTTAAATTTTCGTGTATACTGTGTTATAAAAAGCGGAGCAATTATCAGAGCAGGAGGACTTTATCATGTGGAAACAGGCAGGCTTACGCGCAGCAGGGATGGCAGCAGCGGCATTGGTATTTTTATCGGCAACGTCTGCGCGCCGCGAACAAAGCTGCAAGCTGCAAATTTTTGATACATTTGACACCGTTTCGGAAATTACGGTTGTAACCTCCGGCGACGGCAACCGCATTTTAGAGGAATGCCACAAGCTGTTGCAGGAGGATGACGCGCTTTATTCTCCGACCAAAGAGGACAGCGACATTTCTAAGATCAACCGCGCAGCAGGTTCGGGCGAGGCTGTTGCGATTCATGAACAAACAACAAAGCTTTTAGCAGAGTCGAAAAAAGCATATTTAGACACAAACGGTTTCTTTGATATTTCAGTCGGCGCACTGATAAAGGCATGGGGAATCGGAACGGATTCTGCACATGTTCCGGAGCAGGAGGAGCTGACGCAAGCGCTGCATTTAACCGGCTTAGACGCGCTCACCCTGGACGAAAATGCAAACACCGCCACCCTTGCAAAGTCCGGACAGCGGTTGGATTTAGGCGGCATTGCCAAGGGCGCGGCAACAGAAGATCTCCTTGCACTCCTGAAAAAAGAGGGCATCAGCTCTGCACTCATTAATCTGGGCGGCAACACCTATGCTCTCGGAACGCGCCCGGACAAATCGGCATGGGAAATCGGTATTCAGGATCCGTCCGACCCGGATTCTTTAATCGGAACGCTCCAGGTTTACAACAAGGCTGTGATCACCTCCGGCAGCTATCAGCGGTATTTTGAGGAAAACGGTGTGCGCTATCACCACATTCTGAATCCCTACACCGGCATGCCCTCCAAAAGCGGACTGCTTTCGGTGACCGTTATTTCAGCCGATCCGTCCGAGGCGGATATGCTCTCCACAGCATGCTTTCTCTTAGGCTATAGCGAAAGTCAGGCGCTTTTAAAGGAGTTTGGGGCAGATGCCGTTTTTGTGACCGAAGATCAGACGGTATACTATAGCGCCGGTCTATCCCTCTCCTACGAGAACGAAAATTATTCCTATCAGACATTTTAGTACATCCCCTCCGGAAAGTTCCGGCAGGTTTCTTCATATAAATAGCATAGCTTGTTTTTATGGAGAGGATGAGAAAAATGTTATCGCTTTTTTGGAGACTTTTAGAACAGCTGTGGTTTCTTGCCGGATATATTGCAAGCGGCAACGCATTTCCAAAGCCGCTTTCCCCCAAGGAGGAACGCGAGTGCTTACAGAAAATGCAGGAGGGTGACGCTGCGGCGCGAAACCGGCTGGTGGAACACAATCTGCGGCTTGTGGCGCATATTGCAAAAAAATACAGTAATGAAAACAACGCGGAGGATCTGATTTCGATTGGCACAATCGGTCTGATCAAGGGAATCAACACCTTTAACCCGGAGAAAAATTCCAGGCTTGTGACCTATATTGCGCGCTGCATCGAAAACGAGATTCTGATGAGCCTGCGCGCAGAGAAGAAAACAAACGGCGATATTTCCATGGAGGAAACCATTGGAACGGACAAAGAGGGAAACAGCATGACCCTCTCCGACATTCTCCCCTCCGGCGACGAGGATATCGGAGATCTGATTTCTGCAAAATTCGACGCACAGGTACTCCATCAGGTGATGAAAAAGGTATTAAAAAAAAGCGAGTACGACATTCTCTGCTGGCGGTACGGACTGCATAACCACAAGCGCAAAACCCAAAAGGAGGTTGCAGATCTTCTCGGCATTTCACGCTCCTATGTCTCCCGGATTGAAAAAAAGGCAATCGGAAAGCTTTATGAAGTGATGAAAGATATGAATATTCAGTAGATCTTGCTGAAAAAAGCGGTTTTTTTGCTTTTTTCAGCAATTTTTTTAAAAAAACTCTTCCATTTTTGAAAAGAGTGTGTTATAATATGTTTTATAAGGGTTTTTGTAGCTCTCTTATGTATGTAGTGGACGAAAGTCCGGTAGAATCCGCAAGCGTTTTGCGGAATAAGTAAAAATTTATTTGTATCATGGAAGGATGGTAGAGAAACATGGAAAAACTACATCAAATTCAGTCATTAACAATGGCTGCGCTCGTCTTATTTTCGGTTCTTATGGTAGGGATAGGAATTTATAGCTACCGCAAAACGAAAACTATGGACGGCTTTTTATTAGGCGGAAGAAATATCGGCGCGTGGGTATCCGCATTTGCATACGGAACGTCCTATTTCTCGGCAGTTATTTTTATCGGCTATGCCGGAAAGCACGGCTGGGATATCGGAATCGGCAGTATCTGGATTGGCGTTGGAAATGCAGTGTTAGGCTGTATGCTTGCCTGGCTGCTGTTAGCCAAGCGGACAAGAAGCATGACGCATACACTTTCTGCAAAAACCATGCCGGAATTTTTTGAATCAAGATTTCAGTCTAAGGGCATGAAAATTTTTGCCGCATTGGTAATCTTCATCTTCTTAGTGCCGTACTCCGCAGCAGTATACAAAGGACTGGGTTCGATGTTTAACACGATTTTCCCGTCTGTATCGGTGAATTACTGCATGCTGATTATCGCAGTTCTAACGGCGATTTACCTTGTTCTGGGCGGCTATGTTGCCACCGCTTACACCGACTTTGTACAGGGAATTATCATGATTTTAGGTGTATTTGCAATGGTATTTGCAGTGTTTAAAACCGACGCTGTCGGCGGACTTTCCGAGGGTTTTGCCCGGCTTTCCCAGATTGCCGATAACGGCGACGGCATCACCGGCGCGGCATTGGTACATCCCTTTGGCGGCATGAACTGGAAATTTCTTTGCATAAACATTCTCTTAACAAGCTTCGGAACATGGGGACTGCCGCAGATGGTGACAAAATATTATGCCATCCGCGACGAAAAGTCCATTAAGCAGGCAACTGTAATTTCCACAGCATTCTGCATGATTATCGGTTGCGGTGCATACTTAATCGGTTCTCTTTCCCGGCTTGTTCTGCAAAACCAACTCCCGGAGGGCGGCAAGGACTTTGTCATTCCCTCTATGCTGATTGAGGCATTAGGAAAGCATTCCTCCACAATGGTGATTTTAGCAGTGATTATGGTGCTGCTGCTTTCCGCGTCGATGTCAACGCTGGCATCGGTGGTTTTAACCTCCGCGTCTGCCGTATCGGTTGACCTTTTGCCGGAAGTGAAAAAAGTAAAAAATGAAAAAAATCAGGTGCGCGTCACAAGAGCGCTCTGTTTCCTCTTTGTTGCACTTTCTTACCTGTTTGCAACGATGAACTTTACAATTATCGTAAATATTATGTCTTTCTCCTGGGGTGTTGTCTCCGGCTGCTTTATCGGTGCATACATCTGGGGCATCTACTCCAAACGGACAACAACAGTGGGCGCATGGGCAGGCATGATTGCCGGAATTTTGACCGTTGCACTGCCAACTATCGTGATTACCGTAACCTCCGGCTTTTCTGCCGCAGTCTCCAAATCTCCGGAGCTGGGTGTATTAGCTATGGCGGTTTCCTTGATTGTTGTTCCGGTGGTAAGCCGGTTTACAAAACCAATGCCAAGAGAGGCGCTGGAAAAGATCTTTAAGTAAGGAAGGGAACAAAACATGCCGATTACAGAATTATTGGAAAGAAACGCGCGCGAATACCCGGACGAGGTCAGCTTAGTGGAATTAAATCCGCAGCTGATGGAAAAAAGCAAGGTAACCTGGCGCGAATATGCCTTGATCGAAACGGTCAACGCAAAAAAAACAAGACAGGAAATGACCTGGTCTGAATTTAACAAAAAAGCAAACCGCTTTGCAAACCTGCTCTTAAGCCGCGGCATTAAAAAGGGCGACAAGGTTGCAATTCTTCTGATGAACTGCATTGAGTGGCTGCCGATCTATTTCGGCGCGCTCAAGGCAGGCGCGCTTGCCGTTCCGCTGAACTACCGCTACACAGCGCAGGAAATTAAATATTGTGTGGAATTAGCAGAATCAGACGTTCTGATCTTCGGAGCAGAATTTATCGGACGTGTGGAGGAAATCTGCGAACGCTTACCGAATGTCAAGCAGCTGTTTTATGTCGGCGAGGATTGCCCGACCTTTGCAGAAAGCTATGACATCTTAGTAAACTATTGCAGTTCCAAAACACCGGACGTTCCACTGACGGATGAGGATCATGCGGCAATCTATTTCTCCTCCGGCACAACCGGCTTTCCGAAAGCGATTCTGCACAACCATCAAAGCCTGATGCATGCGGCAAAGGTGGAACAAAACCATCACGGACAGACAAGAGAGGATGTCTTTTTATGCATTCCTCCGCTTTACCACACCGGCGCAAAAATGCACTGGTTCGGAAGTCTGATTTCCGCATCCCGTGCAGTCCTGTTAAAGGGCGTCAAGCCGGAATGGATTTTGCAGGCAGTTTCGGAGGAACACTGCACAATCGTCTGGCTTTTAGTACCCTGGGCACAGGATATTTTAGACGCGATTGACAGCGGCGAGGTACGGCTTGAAAATTATCATCTGGAGCAGTGGCGCTTAATGCATATCGGCGCACAGCCTGTTCCCCCCAGTCTGATTAAGCGTTGGAAAAAGGTATTTCCAAACCACCAGTACGACACAAACTACGGTCTGAGCGAATCAATCGGACCTGGCTGCGTACACCTGGGAGTAGAAAATATCGACAAGGTCGGCGCAATCGGAAAAAGCGGTTACGGCTGGGAAACAAAAATTGTAGATGAAAATCACAATCCGGTAAAACAGGGCGAAGTCGGCGAGTTAGCTGTAAAAGGCCCTGGTGTGATGCTTTGTTACTATAATGATGAAAAAGCAACCGACGAGGTTTTATCGGATGGCTGGCTCTATACCGGCGATATGGCGCAGGAAGATCCGGACGGATTTATCTATCTGGTGGATCGGAAAAAGGATGTCATCATTTCGGGCGGCGAAAATCTCTACCCGGTTCAGATTGAGGACTTTTTACGAAAAAACGATAAGATCAAGGACGTTGCCGTCATTGGTCTGCCGGATGAGCGCTTAGGCGAGATTGCCGCGGCAATTATTGAATTAAAACCGGATGTCTCCTGCACCGAGCAGGAAATTATGGATTTCTGCATGGAGCTGCCGCGCTATAAGCGTCCGCACAAGATTATCTTTGCAGACGTTCCCCGGAATCCGACCGGAAAAATCGAAAAACCGAAGCTCCGGGAAATCTATTGCGGAGAAAGCCTGGTTGCCGCACAGATTCATCGCTAAAAAACAAAAAATGTTTGATTGATTGGTGGAAAGGATTAAGGATTATGAAAAAATTAATGCTTGGAAACGCTGCGGTTGCACGCGGAGCATATGAGGCAGGCGTTCGCGTGGTTGCCTCTTATCCGGGTACACCCAGCACGGAAATCACAGAAAATATCGTAAAGTATGACGAGATTTATGCAGAATGGTCACCGAATGAAAAGGTTGCCGGAGAAGTTGCCATCGGCGCATCGGTTGCCGGCGCAAGAAGTATGACCTGTATGAAACATGTCGGCTTGAATGTTGTTGCCGATCCGATTTTTACAGTCAGCTACACCGGTATCAACGGCGGTCTGCTGTTCTGTGTTGCAGATGATCCGGGCATGCATTCCTCGCAAAACGAGCAGGATTCCCGGCATTATGCAAAGGCTTCTAAAATCATGATGTTAGAGCCTTCGGACAGTGCAGAATGCAAGGAATTTACCAAGCGTGCATTCCAATTAAGCGAGGAGTTTGATACCCCTGCTTTTCTGCGCCTTTCCACGCGTGTTTCCCATTCTCAGGGGTTAGTGGAAGAATGTCCGCGGGAGGAAATTCCCTTAAAAGACTATGAAAAAAATATTGCAAAAAATGTTATGATGCCGGGAAATGCGATCAAGCGCCATGTTGTGGTGGAGGATCGCATGAAGAAGTTAACCGAATACGCAGAAACCACCGATTTAAACACGGTGGAATACAGCGAGAAAACCAAAATCGGCGTCATCACCTCCGGTATTTCCTATATGTATGCAAAAGAGGCGCTCGGCGATCGGGTAAGCTTTTTAAAGCTTGGCATGGCATATCCGATGCCGGTGCAGAAGATTAAGGATTTTGCAGAAAAAATGGATCAGGTTTATGTCATTGAAGAATTAGATCCGTTTATTGAGGAGCATTGCCGCTCCATCGGGGTTTCGGTGATCGGAAAAGAAGTATTCACTCTGTTGGGCGAATACACACCGACTATGATTAAAAAGGCTGTGTTTGGTGAGGATGCAAAGGAATCTGTCTGTGCAGACGAGCCGATCCCGGTACGTCCTCCGGTGATGTGTGCAGGATGTCCGCACCGCGGAACATTCTATGTATTAAAAAAACTCGGACTGGTTGTTTCGGGTGACATCGGCTGCTACACCCTGGGTGCAGTCGCTCCGCTTGCAAGCGTTGACACCACCTACTGCATGGGCGCAAGCGTCAGTGCGGCAATGGGTATGGCAAAGGCACGCGGCAAGGAATTTAACAAAAAGCTTGTTTCGGTGATTGGTGATTCCACCTTTATGCATTCCGGCATGACCGGTCTGGTGGATATTGTGTACAACAAGGGCAATAACACCGTCATTATTTTAGATAACTCGATTACCGGCATGACCGGACACCAGGATAACCCCACCACCGGCTTTACCATCCGGAAAGAGCCGACCAAACAGGTGGATTTGGTGGATCTTTGCAAAGCGCTTGGTGTGGAACGCGTCACCGTTGCCGATCCGTTCGACCTGAAGCATTTTGAGGAGGTTGTAAAAACGGAAATCGAGGCAGAAGAACCGTCTGTCATTATTGCACAGCGTCCCTGCGCACTCCTGAAAAAGGTGAAATACACCGGTCACTGCAAGGTCGGAGAGGATTGTAAAAAGTGCAAGGTCTGTATGAGACTCGGATGTCCGGCAATTTCGGAAAGAGACGGACAAATCGTGATCGACCAAACGCAGTGCAACGGATGCGGTTTATGTATGAATGCATGCCCATTCAAGGCGATCAGCAAGGAGGAAGAATAAATGAC
>CAKSJF010000036.1 GCA_934462945.1 uncultured Clostridia bacterium
TATTATATCACATTCATCAACGCTTGTCAAGGGTTTTTTCAAAACTTTTTTAAAAAGTTTTTCTGAGCTTTTCCCTCACCGCCCTCTCATCAGGCGACTTATATATCATACTACATTTTTCCCCATTTGTCAACACTTTTTTCAAAAAAAATTTAATTTTTTTTATTCCGGGCAAAAAAAGAACCGGAAAACCGCATGAATGCTTATTTTCCGGTTCTTTTACAAAGTACATTTTAAATTCTTTTTGCGAGCTTTTCTGTATATTCCGCGCGAAATTCCGGGAAACGGTCTTCCTCAATCGCTTCACGAATCTTTTTAACCAGCTCATTATAAAAATACAGATTATGAATCACAGACAAGCGCATTGCAAGCATTTCCTTTGCCTTAAACAGGTGACGGATATAGGCACGCGAATAATTCCGGCATGCTTCACAGCCGCAGTGCGGATCAATCGGATCTAAATCACGTTCATACTTCTGATTCATCAGATTCATCGTTCCATTCCAGGTAAAGATAAATCCATGGCGCGCATTTCGTGAGGGCATAACGCAGTCGAAAAAGTCGATTCCGCGCGCAACACTTTCAATAATATTAGACGGCGTACCGACTCCCATTAAATAGCGCGGCTTATTTCCCGGCGCATGCGGCAGAACCATATCTAATATATGATACATTTCCTCATGTGTTTCTCCCACAGCCAGTCCCCCGATTGCATAACCCGGAAGATCAAGCTTGGCGATTTCTTTCATGTGCCAGACACGAAGTTCCTCCACAATGCCGCCCTGGTTAATTCCAAACAGCATCTGCTGTTTATTAATGGTTGAATCCAGTTGATTCAGCCGGTTCATTTCTGCTTTACAGCGTTCCAGCCACCGATAGGTACGTTCACAAGAGCGCTTGACATAGTCATAGGGCGCAGGATTTTTGACGCACTCATCAAATGCCATCGCAATGGTGGACGCAAGATTTGATTGAATCTGCATACTTTGCTCCGGTCCCATAAAGATTTTCTGTCCGTCAATATGAGACTGAAAATGCACTCCCTCCTCCGTAATTTTCCGGAGAGACGCCAGAGAAAAAACCTGAAAACCGCCGCTGTCAGTTAAGATCGGACGATCCCAATTCATAAACTTATGCAGACCGCCCAGATCGTGAATCAGCTGATCTCCCGGACGGACGTGCAGATGGTACGTATTTGAAAGCTCAATCTGACAGCCCAATTCCTTTAAATCCTGTGTGGAAACTGCGCCTTTGATCGCTGCAATCGTTCCGACATTCTGAAAGACCGGCGTCTGAACTGTTCCGTGTACAGTTTGAAATTCACCCCGGCGGGCAAGACCGTTTGTGTGCAATACTTTAAACATAACAACTTCCTTTCAATCCACAAAAAAACCGCTGAAATATCAGCGGTTTTCGATTGGCTGCGGAATCAGGATTTGAACCCGAACAGAGTGAGTCAGAGTCACTAGTGCTACCCTTACACTATTCCGCAATATTGGTAAATGGATGGTGCGAGGGACGAGACTTGAACTCGCAAGGTATGAACCACACGCCCCTCAAACGTGCGCGTCTGCCGATTCCGCCACCCTCGCATAACGACAAATAAGATTATAGCACAGCACATGGAATTTGTCAAGGGTTTTTTTGAAATTTTTTTATTATTTTTTCATAGCCAGCAAAGGGGGTGAAAAAAGAGTGTCGTTCAAGGGCAGCAATGATAGGAAATCCGCAAAACTGCGGATTTCAACCGAAATAATTTACTCGCAAGACATGGAAACCCTTGAACGATCTGTGCCTTTTTTACATTTCCTTTATTCTTTTTGCTTTTTTGACAGGCATACAAACGCAATCACACAAATAATCACAGAAAGGAGCGAGCCTGTTGCTGTGGCAAGTCCCATCGGGAACAGAGTTGCCGGGAACAGTTTGGAAGTGAAATACACACCCGGCACGCGCACGAGCGTAATGGCAATGATATTATGCAGAAAAGACAGTTCCGACCGTCCGCATGCACAGAAATATCCGCTGAAACTGAAATGGATGCCGGCAAACATACTATCCCAGATATATCCGCGCAGATACTGTCCGCCCAGTCGAATAACCTCTGCGCCGCCCTCGGCAGTCTGATCGGTAAAGAGAGAAACCACCGATTCCGCCGCAAACTGCATGACCACAGAAACCGCCAATCCAAACCCGGCAGCAATCAGAATCGCATAACGAAGTGTCTGCACGGCACGCTGCGGTTTTTCTGCACCGATATTCTGCGCACACAGAGCAGAAACCGCTGAGAGCATAGAGGACGGCACTAAGAAAATAAAGCTGATAATTTTCTCCACAATACCAACCGCTGCCGCGTCATTCAATCCGCGCCGGTTTGCAATGACGGTAATGACCATAAAAGCAACCTGAATCAAACCATCCTGGAGCGCAATCGGAACACCGATTTTTAAAAGCTTTCCCATCACCAGCCGTTTCGGCTTAAAATCTTCTTTTTCCAAAACAATACTTTTCCGTTTCAAAATCACAATCAGGGATATGATCACGCTGATTGCCTGCGAAATTGTTGTTCCAAGTGCTGCGCCGGCAGGTCCAAGGCGCAGAACACCCATAAAAAGATAGTCAAGCAGAATGTTGCAGACGCAAGCCACCGCAATAAAGTACATCGGACTTTTACTGTCACCCAGACCGCGGAAAATTGAGCTGATAATGTTATAGGCTGTGATCAGCGGAATCCCGAGAAAGCAGATTGTCAGATACTGTACCGTTCCCTCTGCCGCCTCTGCCGGAGTTGACACCAACGAGACAATTCCGCGCACAAAAAGCAGCAGCAACACCGTCAGAGAAACAGAAACTGCCATAAACAGGATCACAGTGTTTCCAATATCCTGTGCCGCCCTTTTTCGGTTTCCGCCTCCGACCGCCTGACCGATACTGACGGTTGTTCCCATTGCCAGTCCGACAATCATAACTGTGAGCATATGCATCAGCTGCGACCCGACCGACACCGCCGTAGTACTCGCTACCCCCTCAAACTGACCGATAATAAACAGATCCGCCATGCCGTACAGCGTCTGCAAAAAATACGAGAGCAAATAGGGCAGGGAAAACAGCAGTAAATTCTTTAAAACACTTCCGGTTGTCAGATTTTTTTCCATTCGTATATTTTCTTCTCTTTCTGTTGTTATTTTCAAAATGCGTATGCCGAGAAAACCTTGATTCCGCGCGGCGGCATTTCGATATAGTAAATTCCGTCCTCCGACTGATAATATTCTTCATAAAGCTCGTTTTCGATTGAGTGCGCTCCAAAGCGCGCCAAGTCCAGCCGGAACCATTCTGTTCGGTCGGAAAAATTTGCGGCAACCACATGCTTTTCCTCGCCCTGATACCGGATAAACGCATATCCGTTTCCAATCTTATAAACCGTTTCCAGCTCGCCGTCGGTATATGCCGCAAAGCGTTTTCTAAGCGCAATTGCCTGTTTGTACCACAAGAAAAGCTCCTGATTTTCCGCGTCCCACGGATAGGCAGCACGGCAGAACGGATCTGCATACCCCTGCATACCTGCCTCATCGCCATAATAAACGCACGGAACACCCGGCAGGAGCATTTGCAGCATAACTGCCTGCTTTGTCCGCTCTACTGCCAGACGCAAAAGCTCACCCTCCACATGATAATTTGCTTGGTTCTCCCGGCTGACAGACCGATAATCCGGCGCACCGCTCATCACTGTTAAAATCCGCTCCACATCATGCGAAGAAAGCAGGTTTAAAAGCGCATAAAACGCAGGTTTCGGATAGTTTTCCCGGAGACTTGTGAGTCTTGCATCAAACTGGGCAGCTGTGATATTTCCCAAAACAGCCGCTGTGATTGCATTCCGGAGAGGATAGTTCATCACAGAATCCAATTCGTTTCCCCAAAAATATTCCCGAAACTCTCCATAGCTTTCCTTATGGGACGCATCCTCCCAAACCTCTCCAATCAGAACGGAATCCGGATTTTCCTCCTTGATGGCATGGCGGATTTTCTTCACAAATTTTCCGCAAAGCTCATCCACCACATCCAAACGCCATCCGGACGCACCCTCTCTGATCCAGTGCCGGACAACGGAATCTCCCTCTCCGGCAATAAAATTCTGATGCTCCTCAGAATCTTTCCGGATCTGCGGCAGGTTGAGCATACCCCACCAGGAATCGTACTGATCCGGGAAATGCGAAAAATGATACCAGGAGGAATAGGGCGAATCAGTTGACTGGTATGCGCCAAGGCTGTCGTACGTTCCGTTCTTGTTAAAATAACGGCTGTCGCTGCCGGTATGATTGAAAACACCGTCTAAAATAATATGAATCCCATATTCCTCCGCCTGTTGGCACAGTTCCCTGAAATCTTCCTCCGTTCCAAAGCTTTCATCAATTTTAAGATAATCTCCGGTATCATATTTATGATTGGAATAAGCGCGGAAAACCGGATTTAAGTAAATCGCACTGATGCCAAGCTCTGCAAGATACGGAAGCTTTTTTTGAATTCCAAAAAGGTTGCCGCCGAAAAAATCGTTGGCTTTATAAGTTCCGCCAAATTGCTCCGGGAGATAGTACGGAATATCGTTCCAGTTCCTTTTGATTATATCCTGGCGGTTTCCAAGGAATGAACCGTCCTCGTTTCCGTTAAAAAACCGATCGGGGAAAATCTGATAGCAAACCGCATGCCGAAACCACTCCGGCGTTTGGTATGCCGGGTCGTAAACGGTGACCTGGAACATCTTTTCCGGCGGACGGTAGCTTTCCGCTCCCAGACCGCCAAGCATTTCCTCGTTATTTCCATAATAAACACTTCCCATATGCGTGGAAACCTCGAAATAATACCAAAGCACGCACGGTTCTTTTGGAAGCGTGAGCGTGATTTCATAAAAGCAAAAATCGCCCAACTCTAACACATACGGCATATTTTTTGTTTCTTCTTCGCCAGAGGTGGTGTGGTAAACCATCCGCACCGCATTCGGAATCCCTGCATCGCTGATTCCTAAGCGCAGGCGCACTTTTTCCCCTGCCGGCATTGCGCCGAACGGTTCACGGTAAAAGAGAGAATGCGAGTTATGCTCAATCTTCATAAAAGTTCCTCCATTTTGAGACAAAAGCAAGCCGCGTATGCGGCTTGCTTTTGATTACTTTTGCTTCTTCATTTTAATCGCCTGAATCGGTTTCAATTTCCAGATTTTTTCGTTATATTCCCGAATTGTCCGGTCACTGGAGAAAAATCCTGCGCAAGCCGTATTCATAATCGCTTTTTTCAGCCACAGATCACGGTTTTTATATAGCTGCGACAAATGCGCCTGCATTTTTGCATAGTCCTCAAAATCGCGGAGAACCATATAAGTATCCGGATAGCCGTAATCTCCATACATCAGCGTTTGGTAAAGATCGCGGAAAATCTGCGAGTTTCCGTCTGCAAAGGTACCGTCGATCAGCTGACCCAGCGCCTTTCTCAACGCTGCATTGGTGGAATAGATTTCTTTCACCTCGTCTGCGTTGCTATAACGGGAACGCGCCTCTACTTCATCGGCTTTCAGTCCGAAAATAAAGATATTGTCCGCACCGACCTGCTCTAACATTTCCACATTTGCACCGTCTAACGTACCGATTGTCAACGCGCCGTTTAACATAAATTTCATGTTACCCGTTCCGGAAGCTTCTTTTCCGGCAGTGGAAATTTGCTCGGAAATATCAGCCGCAACCACTAACTTCTCTGCAATGGAAACACCGTAATTCTCTAAAAATACAACTTTCAGCTTGCCGCCGATCCGCTCATCCCGGTTAATTTTGTCCGCAACCGAATTAATCAGCTTGATGATCAGCTTTGCACGCGCATAACCCGGCGCTGCCTTTGCCGCAAAAATATAGGTTTTCGGATAATAGTCCAGATTCGGATTTTCCAAAAGCTGATTATATTCCGAAATAATATGCAGGACGTTTAAAAGCTGCCGCTTATACTCATGCAGACGCTTTGCCTGGACATCGAAAATGGATTCCGGGTCAACGTCTATTCCGTTATGCTCCTTGATATACTTGGTCAATGCAACCTTATTGTCACGTTTGATCTTTGCAAATGCCTCTTTAAACTCCGGATCATCCGCATAGGGGATCAGCTTTTTCAGTTCCTCTGAATCTTTCAGCCATTTTGAGCCGATCTTTTTTGTGATCAGTGCAGAAAGCTCCGGATTACAGTTGCCAATCCAGCGGCGGAATGTGATACCGTTTGTGATTGCAAAATAATGATCCGGGTTTAAGCGGTAATAATCCGCAAAAATATCGTCCGTTAAAATCTTGGTATGCAGCTTGGAAACACCGTTAATCGCAAAGCAGCTGCAGAGGCAGAGATTTGCCATAAATACTTTCTGATCGTCCACTACTGCCATATATTTGTGCTTTAGAGGATCGTTCGGATAAACTGTTTCCAGATAATTCATCAGACGGCGGTTAATCTCCTCCACAATCATCGCAATCCGCGGAACAACCTTGCGGAATAAATCCATCGGCCATTTTTCCAAAGCCTCACTCATAACGGTGTGGTTGGTGTAAGCAAAGACTTTTGTGGTAATATCCCATGCCTCATCCCAGCCTAAGCCCTTTTCGTCCAGCAGAATCCGCATTAATTCCGGAATTGCAAGCGCCGGGTGCGTATCGTTAATATGAATGACCGCCTTGTCGCTCAAATGCTGCCAGTCGTAGCCGTAGCGGCTTTCGTATTCCTTCAAAATCCATTGCAACGTGGCAGAAACCAGGAAATACTGCTGTTTTAAGCGCAGTTCTTTTCCCTCGTTATGGTTATCCTCCGGATAGAGAACGCTTGAAATCACCTCTGCTAATTCTCTCTCCTCCACGGCACGGATATAGTTTCCGCTGTTAAATTCTTTCATATTAATAACGTCCGGTGATTTTGCAGACCAAAGGCGCAGCTTATTCACGATAGAAGAGTCGTAGCCAATCAGCGGAACATCATAAGGCATTGCTAATATGGTGTGCGAATGTTCATAGCGGAAAGACAGGTTTCCGTCATGATATTCTGTGAAAACCTGACCGCCGAATTTAACCTCAACGGTTTCCTCCGGGCGCGCAATTTCCCAGGCATTTCCGTCCTCAAGCCACGGATCGGGAAGTTCTGTCTGGTATCCGTCCACAATTTTCTGCTTAAACAAGCCATATTCATAACGAATCGTGCAGCCGTATGCCGGCAGATCCAGTGTAGTCATTGAATCGATAAAGCATGCCGCAAGACGGCCTAAACCGCCGTTTCCAAGCCCTGCATCATTTTCCAGTTCCACAATATCCGAAAGCTCATAACCAAGACTCTTTAATGCGTTCACATATTCCTTTGTCTGCATCAGATTTAAAATATTTGTGGAAAGCAGACGTCCCATCAGAAACTCAAAGGAAAGATAATAAAGTTTCTTAGAGCATTCCTTTTTGACCTCCTTATGCGACAGCGCCCATTTGGACATAATCTGATCCCGCGCCGTCAGAGCGCAGGCGGTATAGACCATTTTCGGGGTTGCGTCCTCCATGGTTTTTCCAAAATGCCGGGCAACCTTGCCGACAATCTCCTCGCGGAGCTTTTCCTCCGCGCTTGTTAATACTTTTTTGCTCATCCTCCATCATCCTTTCCATTTTACCCAGTCATCATCAGGGATTCGAGCAAGTATTTTATGCCTTTTTCTTTGTAACTGTTTTTTTCGCAGGCTTTTTCTCTGCAGTTGTTTTCGCGGTTTTTTCCGTCTTTTTCACCGGTTTTTCAGCTTTTACTGCCTTTTCTTCCGGTTTTGCCGTTTCCTTTTTCGGTGCTGTTTCCGGTGTTTTTTTCAGTTCTTCTGCTGCCGGCTCTGTCTTCTCTATAGTCTTTTTTGCTTTTTTTGCCGCCGGCTTTTTTGTTTCTTTTTTCGGTGCAGACTTCTTTTCCTCTTTCTTTTCTGCTTTCTTTTCCTCCTGCTTTTTCTCCTCATGCGGAATTCCTAAAAGCTCCTCATAAAGCCGCAGATATTTTTCTGCCGACTGATCCCAGGAAAAATCAGCTTTCATACCGTTTTTCATCAGCTTTGTCCAGCTGTCTTTATGATTGTAGTAGGTGTCGGCAGCATAGCGCAGAACGTGCATCATGTCGTCCGAATTATAATATGCAAAGGAGAATCCATCTCCCTCGCCGGTATATTCGTTATACGGAACAACCGTATCCTTTAAGCCTCCGGTTTCCCGTACAATCGGAACAGTTCCGTAATGCAGGGAAATCAGCTGGGAAAGTCCGCATGGCTCAAATGCAGACGGCATTAAGAATGCGTCACACGCGGCATAAATCAAATGCGCACGCTCGTTTGAGAAATAGATATTTGCCGAAATTTTTTCCGGATACTTCCAAGCATAGTGCCGGAAAAGATTTTCATAGCGTTCCTCGCCTGTTCCCAAAACAATCAGCTGTAAATCCATATCGGCAATCTGATCCAGAGCCTGCGCCAGAAGATCAAAGCCCTTTTGATCGGTCAGACGTGAAATCATACCGACTACAAACTTGTTTTCGTCTACCGGCAGATTTAACTGCTCCTGAAGACTCCTTTTATTCAGTTTCTTTTTTGAAACAGCATTCCGCTGATCGTAGGTTTCCGGCAGGAGCGCATCCTTTGCAGGATTCCACTCGTTATAGTCAATGCCGTTCACAATACCGGATAACGTCTCGGAGCGTGCCGACAGCAAGCCATAAAGACCCTCGCCGTATTCCGGCGTCTGGATTTCTCCGGCATAGCTTTCCGATACGGTGGTGATCCGGTCGGCATAGGCAATACCGCCCTTTAAGAGGTTCGCGTCATTGTAATATTCCAGCTTATCACTGGTGAAATAATAGTCTCCGATTCCCATTGCGTCCTTAATTCCGTCTAAATCCCAGCGTCCCTGGAATTTCAGATTGTGAATGGTCATAACCGTTTTGATTCCCTCAAAGAACGGATTATCGCGGAAGGTGTCTAAAAAGACCGGGATGGCAGCCGTCTGCCAGTCGTTGCAGTGAATCACATCCGGACGGAAGCCCAGAGTCGGCAAAAGGGACAGAACCGCTTTTGAGAAGAATATAAACTTCTCGCAGTCTAAATGGATAAAGTCATACGGCTTCGGACCGTTAAAATAAAATTCATTATCAACAAAATAGTAGGTGCAGCCATCGCGTTCTAAGGAGAATACACCGCAGTACTGCTTTCTCCAGCCGATGTCAATATAGATATTTGCAAGATAGGTCATCTGATCGCGCCAGGTTTTTGAAATACAGCGGTAAAGCGGCAGAATCACGCGGATGTCTGCTCCTTTTTTCTTCAGGGTGACCGGTAAGCTGCCGGCAACATCGCCAAGACCGCCGGTTTTCACAAACGGCGCTGCTTCAGAGGTAGCAAAGAGTATGTTCATAAAACAAACTTCCTTTCTCAAAAAAATATTTTTTCATGCTGTTCGAATGTTTGCCTTTGTTTCTTAGATCTCTTTTCAACTGTATGCATAAAATAAATCTTATACGATTCTATCTTATCTCATTTTTTCTCGTTTGTCAAATTTTTTGCCGGGTATCGCAAAAATATTGTACTATTACACCACTATAAATTATTTTTTTCACTTCTTTTTATATAAATCCACATAGCATATTTTCAGAAAAAACGGAGAAAATAAAGTCTGTACCCGGAAAAAGAAACGCTTTTTTGGAAAGCATTTCTTTTTCGGGCGTATAAACCAAATGAAAGAAGGAAAAATCATGAATCACAAAGCAAATGAATGTATTAAATGTACAGTTGAGCAGTGCAAAAACCATTGTGACTGTCAGGATTACTGCACATTAGACTGTATCACCGTCGGCACACATGAAACAGATCCGACCATGAACCAGTGCACAGACTGCAAATCCTTCGAGCTGAAGTAAAGAAAAAAAACCGGGGTTTGGTTCAATCCAAGCCCCGATTTTTTTACGCATCTTCCAATTCCAGTTTACTAATGGAAACCTCATACGCCGTTCTTGTGACGACTTCCTCCTCCGAAAGCCGCTTCTGATACTCCCGGGACTGGATTCTGCCCCAGATCTTCACATGCTCTCCGACATCAAAGCTTCTACAGTAGCGGGCATTTCTTCCCCATGCGATCACGGGTATGTAGTCCGATTTGTTGTAGGTGCGGTTGACTGCTAAAAGCAGGTCGGTAATTTCCCGCCCAAAGGGCGTGGTACGGTAGATGGGTTCTTTGCAGACATAGCCGTTTAAATAGAGGGAATTCGGATTTTTATGAACCGCAGCATCCGGAACCATCAGATCCTTTGCAAACACCGTCAGAATCAGACGGTTCTCCCCCTGCTCATAACTGTTATATGAGCGGAACTGCCCTGCAATCTCCACCGTATTCCCCACAGTCAGCGGAAAATCCGTTAAGAGCCGGTCTGACACCATCACCCGGATATAGTCGCTAATCCCCGAAAGACGCGGAACGCGCAGGGTAAATGAGTAAAACCTTTCTCCGTAAAGCTCATGATTAAAAGTCAATTCATCCTCTACAATTCCCACAAGCTCTGCCTGATTATTGCAGATGTTATTTTCCATTGTTTGTTCCTCCTTTATCTTGAGACGATCAGTCTACAGTATATCTATTCAGCATTTTTATAAAATATGCTAAATTTTTACAGTCGGTGTCCGGATCACGCCGCAGACAATCCCACAGGTAACCGCGGCAAGCAGATCGGAAAGACTTTTTTCCATCGGAGCAGAACGGCGGATTAAAAGTTCTCCCTCCTCTGCCAGTTCTCCGGAAAGCTTCCGGATGGGTTTTTGCAGGCAGTATGCCACGGTCGTCTCCTCTGCCGATTCGATGCTTGAAACGGTTGCGGCGGCATCGTAGCGCATGCCGTAGCTGATGGCATTCGGATGTACCACCGGAAAGAAAAACGCATCCTCGTTATAAATGAGCCTTGTTTCCCGGTGCAGGCATTTTGCAAGCTCCGGCAGATAAACCGGACGGGAAAGCTCCATAATCAAAACGTCAAAATAAGCTTTGGGAAGTTCGTCCGGATGCAGCAGAAGAATCACAGCGTCGAGCTTTGTCGCGGACAAATACTCCAGACACGCTCCGCTCCTGCTCTTGTCCGTCACGGCAGTTCGTTTTCCGGACTGATGGAAAATATCCTGTACAAGCTCTGCGATCCGCCTCTGGTGTCCCGGTGCATAAATTCCAATCACAATCATAAACGCGTCTCCTCTTTGATGAAGGTATCCATATCCTCAGTATGTCCAGAATGGGAGCGCTTTATCAGTTAAATGTTATCATCTGGAAACTTATTTTGTGTAATTTTATGGATATGAAAAAACAGTTTTATCGTTTTTTGTCTATTTAGCGAAAATTCCGGAATGCAGGAAAAAAATATTGCAGGTTCTATAAAATTGTGCTAAAATAAGAAAAGAGGGTATTTTTCATGTGCCCGAGATTGTTATGAGGAGGAATCGAGCATGTCATATGCACAAGAAGTATTGGCAAAGTTAAAAGAAAAAAATTCTAATGAGCCGGAGTTTATTCAGGCGGCAACCGAGGTTTTAACAACCTTAGAGCCGGTTTTTGAAAAGCATCCGGAATATGAAGCTGCCGGACTGTTAGAGAGAATCGTAGAGCCGGAGCGTCAGCTGATGTTCCGCGTACCGTGGGTAGACGACAACGGAAAGGTTCAGGTAAACAGAGGCTACCGCGTACAGTTTAATTCTGCAATCGGTCCTTATAAGGGCGGCATCCGCCTGCATCCGTCTGTAAACCTGGGAATTATTAAGTTCCTCGGCTTTGAGCAGGTATTTAAAAACTCCTTAACCACACTCCCGATCGGCGGCGGTAAGGGCGGCAGTGATTTTGATCCGAAAGGCAAATCCGACCGCGAGGTTATGGCATTCTGCCAAAGCTTTATGACAGAGCTTTGTAAGCATATCGGCGCAGATACCGACGTTCCTGCCGGCGATATCGGAACAGGTGCAAGAGAAATCGGCTACATGTTCGGTCAGTATAAGAGAATCAGAAACGTATATGAAGGCGTTTTAACAGGAAAAGGACTCACCTGGGGCGGTTCTTTGGCAAGAACAGAAGCAACCGGCTACGGCTTGGTTTACTTCACAAAGGAAATGCTTGCAGACCTGGGCACAGACTTTAACGGCAAGACAGTTGTTGTTTCGGGCGCCGGAAATGTTGCAATTTATGCAACCGAAAAGGCACAATCCTACGGCGCTAAGGTTGTTGCTATGTCCGACTCCAACGGTTGGGTATATGACAAGGACGGCATTGATTTAGCTGCTGTAAAAGAAATTAAGGAAGTAAAGCGCGGAAGAATTAAAGATTATCTTTCCTACCGTCCGAATGCTGAATATCATGAGGGCAAGGGAATCTGGTCTGTAAAATGCGACATCGCACTCCCCTGCGCAACACAGAACGAACTGAACTTAGAGGATGCAAAGACATTGGTTGCAAACGGCTGCATGATCGTTGCAGAGGGCGCAAACATGCCGACCACTCTGGACGCAACAAAATACCTGCAGGAAAACGGCGTATACTTTGCACCGGGTAAGGCTGCAAACGCAGGCGGCGTTGCTACTTCTGCTTTGGAAATGAGCCAGAACTCTCAGAGACTTTCCTGGACATTCGAGGAAGTTGACGAAAAGCTGCATAACATCATGATCAACATTTATAAGGCTGCATCTGCCGCTGCTGATGAATACAACAAGAGCTTTAACGGCAAAAAGGACTTAGTGTCCGGCGCAAACATTGCAGGCTTTAAAAAGGTTGCAGACGCTATGATGGCACAGGGAATTGTTTAATTCCGTTAATTTAACAAAAATCATTTAAAAAAATAGTACAGAACAACATCCGCCTTGTCTGATGGCATATTTCAGACGGTACGTTTGATGTGTTCTGTACATTTTTTTATTTTTTTTGATAGGTTTTTTAGATTTTTACCGAATATATCAGTAGAAGCGCTTCAAAAAAAGAAGGAGGGATCAAATGGAGGAAGAACTGCTTTTAGAAATAAAAGAAAAACGTCCCGGCGCATGGGAGCATTTACTCTCCTGCTATGGAAGTCTCATCAAGGGAATCATTTCTTATCATCTTCGTGCATTTCCGAGCCATCAGGAAGATTGCATGCAGGAAGTTCTTTTAGGAATCTGGCAAAATATCAACCGGTTTGATCCTCAGAAAAACACTCTGAAAAACTGGATCGGTGCAATCTGTAAATACAAATGCATTGATTTCAGACGAAAGTATTTTTATGAGCTTTCCAACAGAGAGTTAACCGAGGAGCTTGCCGCACCGGAGCAAAACAAAGAGCTTCAGGCAGATATTTCCGAACTGCTCTCACAGCTTTCTCCTGCCGACCGTGAATTATTCTACCGCCACTATATTTTGGGAGAATCTATCGAGGACTATGCCCGAACGAAGCCGCATTCCTCTGCGTTTTTCTACAATCGGCTCTCTCGCGGAAGAAAAAAACTAAAAACATATTTTAAAGGAGGAAATTTCTATGAAAAATGAGTTTGACTATCTGAATGATATTTCTGTGGATTTCTCACTTTATCAGGAAATCCCCCTGACGAAAAAGGAGTATCAAAAAATGACCTGTCAAAAAAGAAGAAGTGCTAAAAAGTATGCGCTGTTAGCTGCCTGCCTTGGCATCGTGGCAATCCTGAGCGTTTCCGCTTATGCCTCCGGATTTTTCGGAAAAATTGTAAAAACCGTTTCCACCGGGCATAATGAATTTTCACAAATGGACATGACCGGTGTCCGCTATCCGATTCCAAAGGAATTGGATGGACTGCTGTTTGATAAAAACGGTATCAAGATTACAGAATTTACACCAAATACTGTATATTATGATCAGAACGGAAACGAAATTACTGATCTGCAAGCCTTTGCACATGAGCATGGAATCACTGCCTTAACAACCGCTGAAGGAACTGTTCAGCTTTCGGAAAAGGAAACAGATCCTCTTGCATCCGCAAGAAAGGATGGTTATCCCGTTATCAGCAATCCGGATGATATTAATTCCTATCTTTCCTTTTGTGCCAAACTTCCCTCCTGGCTTCCGGATGGCTACACCTTTTTAGGTGCAACCGCATACGGGGATCAGTATCTCTTTGTATATTACCAAAATCAAGAGGGACACTATATCATGCTGGACGAAAGAATTCTAAATGAAGAAACAGCATTTTCCGCCAGTACCGACGGAGTACTGGAAAAAGTTTTGGTAAACGGCAATTCTGCGGTCCTTTTGGATGGAACCAGTCTGAACTGGGAAACAGATGATATTTCAATCGGTATATCCAGCCGTGGGCTGCTCTCCCGCGAAGAGCTGTTTAAACTGGCAGAAAGTATCCAATAGCAAAAACAGGGACAGGAAATATTTCCTGTCCCTGTTTTGATGATACCAGTTCTCGCCGAATCCTTGGTGCACCCGGAAAGGCAGAGAACCAGAAGGGTCAGCAAAATCAGAACTTTCTTCATACTCCTGCTCCCTGCTCTAAGTGCCAGATATCCCGGTTATATTCCTCTATTGTCCGGTCGGAGGAGAAATAACCTGCATTTGCAATATTAATAAGCATTTTTTCTGCCCACTGATCCCGGTTTTCATAATCGGAAAGTGCCTGCTTTTTCGTTTTGATATAGTCCTCCAAATCCAACAGGGTCATAAACCAGTCCTTTTTCAAAAGCTCCTGATATACACGTTCTAAATTTTCTTTGTGTCCAATCCGGAGCATTTCCGGTCCGACCAGAAAATCCAAAGCCTCCCGGACAAGTGCACTCTTTTCATAAACCGTCTTTGGGGTATATCCCTTTGTTTCATACAAGTGGATAACTTCCTCCGAGCGTTTTCCGAAAATATAAATGTTTTCCTCCCCAACAAGGTCTGCAATTTCCACATTTGCGCCGTCCATTGTTCCCAATGTGACTGCACCGTTTAACATCATTTTCATATTTCCTGTCCCGCTCGCCTCTTTGGACGCAAGCGAAATCTGTTCGGAAAGATCGCATGCCGGAATCAAAAATTCTGCCTCAGTGACATTATAATTCTCCACCATGTAAACCTGCAAATACTTGGAAACCTCTGCTTCCTCCGAAATCAGCTTCTGCATACACAGAATTGCATGAATAATATCCTTTGCAATCACATATGCCGGTGCAGCCTTTGCACCGAACAGACACACAATCGGACGTTTCGGCAGATTTCCTTTTTTGATCTCCTGATACTGATGAATCAGATAAAGTAAATTCATCTGCTGACGCTTATATTCATGCAGCCGCTTGATCTGAATATCGTAAACCGCGTCTTTCGGAATGATAATTCCCTGCTTTTCTAAAAGATGCTCCGACAGACGTTCCTTGTTGTGTTCTTTGATTGCCAGCAGCCTCTTTTTTGTGTCTCCATCATTCTTATAGTTTAATAGCTTTTTTAATTCCTGTGCATCCTGCAAAAATCCGTCTCCGATTTTTTTCCGGATCAGATCGGTCAATTCCGGATTGGTATGCAAGAGCCAGCGGCGGAATGTGATTCCGTTTGTTTTATTGGAAAAACGCTCCGGATAAATTTTATAAAAGGGCGCAAGCTCGCTATGCTCTAAAATTTCGGTATGCAAAGCGGCAACACCGTTCACGCTGAATCCGTAATGAATGTCAATCCGCGCCATATGCACCCGGTCGTCCTCATCAATAATCTGTACCGCCGGATCGGAATGTTTTTTCCGGACGCGTTCATCCAATTTCTGAATCACCGGCATTAAATGCGGAACAACCTTTTCTAAATACTCGCTTGGCCATTTTTCCAGTGCCTCGGCTAAAATCGTGTGGTTGGTATATGCACACATGCTCCGGACAATCCGAACCGCCTCATCAAAATCAAAGCCGCGCTCCAAAAGCTGATATACAAGCTCCGGAATAATCAGCGTGGGGTGTGTGTCGTTAATCTGAATCACCGCATAGTCGGCTAAATCGTGTAAATCTGAGCCTTTCTGCACTGCCTCTGCAAGAATCAACTGCGCCGCATTGCTCACCATAAAATACTGCTGATAAATCCGCAAAAGCCGTCCGTCCCCGTCACTGTCGTCCGGGTACAAAAACAGGGTCAGATTTTTTGCAATTGCCGTTTTGTCAAATGCAATCTCCTCTTTTACAACCGATTCATCCACCGTCTTGACATCAAACAAATGCAGTCGGTTGCACTTTCCCTGATAGCCGGAAACATCTAAATTGTACATGACGGAATCCAGTGAAAAATCTCCGAATTTTACCCGAAAGGACAGTCCGCTGTCGGTAAGCCAGTTTTGTTTCTCCATCCACGGATTTGGTTCTTCGGTCTGCAAGCCATCCCGGAACACCTGTTTAAAAAGTCCGAAATGATAGTTTAACCCCACACCGTCTCCGCAGAGTCCTAAGGTTGCAATCGAATCCAAAAAGCATGCCGCAAGCCGTCCCAGACCGCCGTTTCCCAAAGATGGTTCCGGTTCTTCCTCCTCCATCTGCGCCATGGAAAAACCGGCGCTTTTTAATTCCTCATCCACTTTTTGATAAATCCCTAAATTAATCAGATTATTCGCCAATAATTTTCCGATCAGAAATTCTGCGGAAATATAGTAAAGCTTTTTCTTTGCCTGATAATAGCCGCGTTCCGAAAGCTGCTCTTTCACAAAAGACAAAAGCGCTGTATAAACCTCATGCCGGCTGCATGCGGTAAGCTCTTTCTGATAATTTTTTTCAAAATATTCTAAAAACATGTTCTCACTCCTCCCTGCATCGCCCATAAAGCTTGGTTAAATGGGCAATGGCTGCAATGACCTCCGGCGTCAGCCGCTCCGGATTCATCTGATACGTCCAGTTGTTTCCCATCGTGGACGGTGTATTGATCCGGCTTTGTTCCCCTTCTTCCAGATAATCCTGCAAGGGGATGATACAGGTGTCTGCAACGCTTGCCATTGCCAGCCGGATCATACCGCGGCAAAGATTCCAGTCTGCCGGCGGAATCCCCATGTATTCCTTGGCAAAGGCAATATCCTGTGCGCTTGCCTCGCCAGACCATCCGACCGTTGTGTTGTTATCATGCGTGCCGGTATAGACCACACAGTTTTTCGGATAATTGTGCGGCAGATAGTCACTTTCCTCCCGTGCGTCAAACGCAAATTGCAGCACCTTCATCCCCGGAAATCCGGTAGAATCCCGGAGCGATAACACGCTTTCGGTCAAAAACCCTAAATCCTCTGCAATAATAGAAAGCCTGGGGCATGCCGTCTCTAATGCTAAAAACAGCTCCATTCCCGGACCTTTCTCCCAACTGCCGATCTCGGCGGTATTCCTGGGAGAAGGAATAGAATAGTACTCGTCAAAGCCGCGGAAATGGTCAATCCGCACCGTATCAACCAAGCGGCAGCAATGCCGGATTCGTTTAATCCACCAGGCATAGCCGGTTTTTTTATGATACTCCCAATCGTAAAGCGGATTGCCCCAAAGCTGACCGGTTTCGGAAAATGCGTCCGGCGGACAGCCGGCAACCGCTTTCGGATTCAAATTTTCATCCAGCTGGAAAAGCTCCGGAGAAATCCAGGTATCCGCACTGTCGTATGCAACATAGATAGGCAGATCACCGATAATTTCAATCCCCTTGTCGTTGGCATATTCCTTTAGCTTTTTCCACTGCTGATAAAACAGATACTGCATAAATTTCTGAAACAGAATTTCCTCCGAAAGCTGACTGCAAAGCTCGGAAAATTCCGGTTCCTGCCGTTTCCGGATTGTCTCCGGCCATGCGGAAAGCGATATTCCGCCAAAATGCTCCTTGATGGCTGCAAACTGTGCATAACCGTCCAGCCAGTCGTTTTCCGCAGCCATAAAGCTTAAAAAGGATTGACTTTCCTTTGAAAAACGTTCATATGCCTTTTTTAAAATCAGAAAACGCGTCTGATATAAATATTCATAATCAATCCCCTGCATTTCTGCCGGGCGGCATTCCTCCTCCGTCAGTAAACCGTCCTCCTGCAAAAGCTCCAAATCAATCAGATACGGATTTCCGGCAAAGCTGGAAAAGCTCTGGTAAGGGGAATCTCCGTATCCGGTCGGACCCAGCGGAAGAATCTGCCACAGTCTCTGCCGTGCCTCCTTTAGCTGATCTACAAACCGATACCCAGCCTTGCCGAATCCGCCGATTCCGTATTTTGACGGAATGCTGAAAACCGGCAGTAATATTCCGCTTTTTCGCATGCTCTCACTCCTAACCCTTAACCGCACCAGCGGCTACTCCTTCAATAATATATTTCTGCGATAACAAATAAAATACGATAATCGGAATAATTGCCAAAACCAGCGCCGCCATCATCGCTCCCATATCAATCGAACCGTAGCCGCCGCGCAGATATTGAATCGCAATCGGAATCGTTTTGTAGTCCGAGCCGATGACAAGATACGGCAGGAGATAGTCGTTCCATATCCACATCGTGTTCAGGATCGCAACGGTGATCGCGGTTGGCTTTAAAATCGGAAAGATGATCTGAAAAAACGTCACTGTAGGGGTACAGCCGTCAATCATCGCCGCCTCCTCCAAATCCTTTGGTACAGCCTTTACAAATCCGCAGAACAGAAAGACCGAAAGTCCTGCGCCGAATCCTAAATAAATCAGAATGATTCCGACCGGATTATCAAGCCTTAAGGCATTTGCAACCTTTGTCATTGTAAACATTACCATTTGGAACGGCACAATCATAGCCGATACAAAGAAATAGTAAAGACCGCGCGTGAACCAGTTCTGCACACGCGTGATATACCATGCCGCCATCGACGTACACAAAACAATCAGTCCAACCGAGAAAACCGTGATAAAAAAGGAATAGAAAGCTGCGGAGAAAAACGAGGTTTTCTCAATGCCGCGCACATAGTTTGAAAATCCCACAAACGTTTCCCGGTTCGGGAGTGCGAATGGCTGATCGTTAATATAAAACTGCCCCTTAAACGAGTTCATCAGCACCAATAAAATCGGAAAAATGAACACCGCGGCAACGATAACCAGCACAATCAGCAGTATCGTATTATTTTTTTGTTCTTCTTGCATACTATTCCAGCTCCTTTCGCCTTGTGAAATAAAGCTGTGTGATGCCGATTACAAACAGGATCACCGTAAAAATAACCGCCTTTGCCTGTCCGATTCCCTCTGCACCGACCGTTCCGTAAAATGTGTTATAAATATCTAAAGCCAGCATCTGCGTCTGTTTTGCCGGTGCGCCGTTGGTTAAGGCAAGGTTTTGGTCGAACAGCTTAAAGGAATTGGAAAGCGTTAAAAACAGGCAGATCGTGACGGATGGCATCACAAGCGGCAGCGTGATATGCCGGAGAATCTGAAACCCCGTTGCGCTGTCGATTTTTGCCGCTTCGTAAAGCTCCGGCGGAATGTTCTGAATACCGGCAATATAAATGACCATCATGTATCCGATCATCTGCCAATTCATCAATCCCACTAACCCCCAAAAGCCGTAGGCTGCGTCATACGTGAGCGTCACACCGAAACGGAGCAGAAGTCCGTTGATAATCAGCATGCCGATATAACCCAACACAATTCCGCCGATCAGATTCGGCATAAAGAAAATGGTCCGGAATACATTCTGACCGCGCACCTTCTGCGTGAGCGCAAGCGCCAACAAAAATGCAAAGAGGTTCACGCTCACCATGGACACAACCGTAAATTTGACTGTGAACCAAAGCGCATTTAGGAAATCCTGGTTGCGAAAGGCAAGTCCGTAATTTTTCACCCCGACAAATACCGCGTCTGTCACCGTGGTGAAGTCCGTAAAGGAAAGGTAAATCCCCATCAGAAACGGAACAAAGAACACCACTAAAAATGCAAGCAGCGTCGGGAGCAAAAAAAGCGGATAGTATCTTTTTAATAGTTTACTCATAATTTGCTCCTTTGTCAAGTACATCCGGAAAATTTCGTCAGGATTTCTGATCCTGCCATGCCGTTTTCACCACATTGACGACATAATCCCAATCCTGTGTTCCCTGTGCATATTGCAGGAGCGCGTCTCCGAACATGTTTTTGAAATCCTCACTCGGAAATCCTGCAAACGTCCATTCAATATTCTTTTTGTCAGAATTTAAATAGCGCGAAACCTCCCGGCTCAGAGGGTCAACCGGGCGCTGATCCTCGGAAAAAGTGTCGAACGGAGCATTAAAGCCTAACTTCTTGCTGACATAATCCTTTCCTGTTTCAGACGTAAAGAGCCATTCCAGAAAATCAATGCCTGCCTGCTGCATTTCGGGCGAAAGCTTTTTGTTAATTGCAAAATAGTTTTCTGTCCCCACGCAAAGTCCCTGTGTTTCCTCATCGGCAAAATCTGCATAGATCGGCAGGAGCTTTACATTTTCCTCGGCAATCTTGTTTCCGCTCACATCCGCAATCTGCGACCATGCCCAGTCTCCGTTCTGCACCATCGCGCACCGCTCCAGGGCAAAATCCGCCATAGAATCTGCCACCGATTTTGTACCTAATAATTTCGGATCGCAGACAGAATTTTGAATATACAGATCGAATACCTTTTTGTAATTCTGGTTATAAGAGAATTGAACGCTTTTTGCGTCTAATGCGGTTAAAACCGTGTTTTCGTCCGGCTTTTCCTCTTTAAATTCATGATAGAACGGGATATTTGCAAGGTGCGTCTGCCATCTCCACTGCTCGCCGGAGCCAAGAGAGGTCGCCGCAAATGCGCCCTGGATTCCTAACTCGTCCTTTTTTTTCTGCATATCCTCAGCAAGAGATTTCAGCTTTGCAAAGCTGTCGATCTCGTCCATGGATTTAAAGTTGGTTTCCTTTGAATCCAGCGCAAAATATTTCTTCATCAGTGCGTCATTATAAATAATGCCATAGCCCTCCACAGCATAAGGAATCCCGTAAACACCGTCTCCGGAGATGATCGCTAAGGATTTGTCGTTTAAATGCTCATAGAGCGCAGTATCCTTTAGATCGGCGCAATAGTCCTTCCAGGCAGAATATCCGACAGGGCCGTTGACCTGAAAAATCACCGGCGCGTCCTTTTTTGCAACCTCGGATTTTAAGGTCTGCTCATAAGTTCCGCTCGCCGCAGTCACAATCTTAACCCTGACTCCGGTTTCCTTTTCGTACTCCTTTGCAACCTCCTTGTAGGTGTCTGCCGCCTCCGGCTTGAAATTCAGATAGTATATTTCTTTCACTTCGCCGCTGTTCTCTTTGTTTCCGCATGCCGACGGAAAAATCAGCGCAGAAATCAACACGGCAAGAATCGTTTTTTCTTTCAAAGCAATTCACTCCTTAAATTCAATAATCTAATGTTAGTATGAGCAGTTTTGGTCGGTTTATGTATGCAGAATGGAACAATCCCTCAGTCACTTCGTGACAGTTTCTCGCTGCGGCTCGGTCACAGCGCGGTTCGCTACCCTTTGCTCAAGGGAGCCGTATAGTATGCGCAAGACGAAAGTGTTTTGGGTGAAATATATATTGATGTCAGCCAATCTCATAAAGCATTTGCACTTACCAAAGGCTCCTTTGAGTAAAGGGAGCTGTCGGCGTAAGCCGACTGAGGGATTGTCCTCCAAAATTGAAAAAGGAGATGCCTTAATTTTTTGGGGCATCTCCTTTTTGGGGGATCGTTATTTCATATATTCCATTGGGTCTGTGCGTTGATTTTCCCGGATCACCTCAAAATGCAAATGCGGTTCACTGGTAAGATCTGAAAGGGCAGACGAGGAAACCTTTCCGATCTCGTCTCCTGCCTTGACATTCTTTCCTGCAAGCTCTGCCGGAACTTCTGCCAAATTTGCGTAAACCGTTTGAAATCCGTTTCCATGATCCACTAAAACGCTGTTTCCCATGCTGTCGGCATAAACCTTCTCCACAACGCCGTCCGCACATACGCGAACGCTTTCGCCGTCCTTTGCGGCAAGGTCAATTCCGTTATGCGTGCGCCAATCTCCGGACGCTTCATGAAATACCAGCTGATCCCCGGAAAATTTTCCGATCACCTTTCCGGCAACCGGAGCGTCTGCCTTAAATGCCGGATCGTTTCCAAACAGCTTTAAGGAAACAGGCTCGGCATCCTCCTCTTTCGGTGCGGCAGCTCTGACCACAGGCTTTTTCACAGCAGCCGAAGCGTCTGTCTTTTCCGGCTTCGCACTGGGAAGCTCCCCAACCTTTAATAAGGTTTTTTCGGTTGAATCCTGCGGCACTGCATCCTTTTTCGTTGCAGTTTTGTTTACATAGCCGACAATTGCAATCACCAATACACAGCAACATACGGCTATGTAAAAGCCGACATTTTTACGCGCGTCACTTTTTGTTCGTTTCATCGCATTTCCCTCCTGAATTTGTTTTGTGTTTTTATCTTTTCCGATTCCGGCAGAAATATACGCGAAAAATACAAAAGGATAGTTTTTTCAAACAATCTGATCTATTTTTTATTTTGAAAATCATTTAAAATAAAAAAGTATTTTATTGATGTCAATAAATAATATAGAAAATTTGCACATACTAAAGGCTCCCTTGAGCAAAGGGTAGCGAATCGGCAACGCGGTAATGAATGACCGTCCGGGGGACGGTCAGAACCGCGCTGTGACCGAGCCGCAGCGAGAAACTGTCACGAAGTGACTGAGGGATTGTTCCCTGCAAAGAAGGAGATTCACCATGATCCAATACGGTCTTTTACTTGCCAGCGTGATGCTGGAAACCACAAAGAATATTTTTTCCAACCGTTTCAGCAAAGAGGTTTTAAAAAGCGAAACGGACATTTATAAATTCAACACCTTTTTGTATTTAGCGTCCTTTTTGGTACTGCTCTGTTTCCCGGGAACGCATGCGTCCGGGTTTACGGTCGGTCTGTCGGTTGTCTTTGCCGCAGTCACTGCCGCAAGTCAGCACTTTGCGATCAAAGCATTTCAGACAGGACCTATGGCGCATACTTCCTTTATCCAGGGTGTGGGTCTTGTGATTCCAACCTTTTGCGGTGTGCTGTTCTGGCAGGAAAAAATGAGTGCCGGAAAGCTTTTTGCACTTTTGGTTCTGATCGTTTCCATGGCACTGGTGTTAGATTTGAAGAAAGAAAAAATTAATTTCCGCTGGCTTATCTATGCGCTTTTATCCATGCTGTTTGTCGGTCTGATCGGCGTGGTGCAAACAGTGCATCAGATGTCGCCGCATCAGGCAGAGCTGATTCCGTTTTTGAAAATTTCATTTTTCTTTACGGTTCTTCTAAACCTGCTTTTCTGGCGGCTCGGAAAAACTCCGTCCACCTTTTCCATAAAAAGCAGCGCAGCGGGACAGGCGGCAGCCTCCGGCGTCTTTATGGGATTAGTCAACATGATTAACCTGTATCTTGCCGGTGCAATGCCGAAGATTATTTTCTTCCCGATTGCAAACGGCGGGCTCATTTTCGCAACACTGCTTGCCGCCGTGATCTTCTTCCGGGAACGTCTGTCGAAAAAGCAGTGGGTCGGCATGGTGTGCGGAATCCTGGCACTGTGCGCAATTGGGTTATAGAACAATCCCTCAGTCACTTCGTGACAGCTCCCTTTGCTCAAGGGAGCCATTGGTAAGTGCAAATGCTTTATGAGATTGGCTGACATTAGTATATATTTCACCCAAAATACTTTAGTCTTGCGCATGCTATATGGCTCCCTTGAGCAAAGGGAGCTGTCACGAAGTGACTGAGGGATTGTCAACAAAAAAGGGGGTGCGCCCTCCCTTTTTTTTTTGAATCGTAATTGTCTTCGTTTCCCCATTCCAATCAACGGTATTCTCCAGCGCCTCTGAAACAGCGCGGAGCGGGATATAGGTGCGGTCATTTTGAATGACTGCCGGGGTATCGAGCGGAACATTTTCAAGATTTTTGAAAAACTTCTCCGACCCGATTTTTAGCACGATCACAATTTCATCTTTTTTCGCAGTGACGGTTTTCTCTGCGTCATTCCAGGAAACATCCGCTCCCAGTGCCTCGAAAATCGCGCGCATCGGAACAAGCGTTCGGTCATTCACCAGCATCACCGGCTGATCCAGTTTCTTTCCGTCCACATAAATGGAAATTCCCTGTCCGTCCGAAATGACCGGAATATCCAAAACTTCCGGTTTCTTTTCCTCCTGCTTTGGTTCTGTCTCTTTTTTCGGTTCATCCTTTTTGTTAAAATCAACCGTTTCGTTCTTATATTGTTCGCAGTATTCCTCATAGTGCTTTTGAATTTCTGCCCATTCTGCCGGATGATTTTCTGTCCAGTATTCGCCATAGATGAGATCATAGAAATAGGTTCGGAATGCAAGATCGGCTGTGATGTCCTGTTCGTCAATTTCCAGGTTCATATCACCGCATTTAACCCGAAAGCCTGCCAGCTCTACCTTATCATCTTCCTTGTACTCGATAAACAGGTTGAGATAATCCAGGCTTTCATCACAGTAGTAATCAATATATTCCTCTGAAAACTCTTTAATCGGCTTAAATTCCATATAGGATTCATTCTTTGCGGCATTAA
Organism: uncultured Clostridia bacterium; assembly: GCA_934462945.1. Lineage (GTDB taxonomy): Bacteria > Bacillota > Clostridia > UBA1381 > UBA1381 > RQCD01. The sequence goes on from CAKSJF010000036.1 coordinate 24,543, forward strand.
ATTTTAAATCCAGATCCTTAACCTTGGAAGATTCCTCCATTCGGCCCTCGTCCACGTTACTGCAAACAAACCACTGCTCGCCCTTATTGCCGATGATACCGAGATACTCAGTTGTTTTTGTGTTGCCGACCCGGATACCGTCGTCATCATAACGGTCGGTGTCGTAATAGGCAAGAC
>CAKSJF010000037.1 GCA_934462945.1 uncultured Clostridia bacterium
CACAAAAACTACTTAGATTATATGATCATTTTGGAGCCCAATTTGAGGTTTACACAAAATGAGGGATTGCCCCTATCGCCCTTTTTACAAAGCTTTCAGACACGCTCTCTGACATTCGATAACACAAAAAAACAGCTGCCGCTTGCATTTTCCGCAAGCGACAGCCTTTTTCCTATTTATCGCAATATACCTCCCTCTTTCCCGCTCCTTTAGACAACCTCCAAACAGAACTCATAAATCCTCTGTACGTTTTAAAACCGCTTTATAAATGCGATCAAAACTGCTAAATTTTTTTCCTTTACGGCTATTGCCTGACTTCTTGCTTTAAATATTTCTGCTTTGTTGCCATTCCCCCCCGAATGTGCCGTTCTGCCTTATTCTCCGCTAAAACCACATGCACTTCCTTCGCCAGCTGCGGATTGATCCGTAAAAGCCGTTCCGTAACATCCTTATGTACAGTACTTTTAGAAATGTTAAAATGTTTTGCAGCACTGCGGACTGTGGATTTATGCGATATGATGTACCGGGCAAGCTCCGTTGCCCTTTCTTCAATATAATCTTTCATAATCTGCTCCCCTAAGACTATTTTTTTGTACATCATATGCTTTTGCTTTTAGATTTATTCATACAAAAAATCCATAAAGCAGAAAACACCGGAGAGATCGCAATCAACTTTCACTCCTAAAACTGATATGGTTTGACAGTTTCTCGATTTCTGTATTCATGTTTTTCATAATAGCCGATCAACTTCCTGTCATCATCCCGGAGCGCAACCATATAAACATCCTTGTTTTCCTTTTCATTATAGTAAGTATACATGATGTTATGATCGCTGCTTTCGCCAAACCAGGCAAGCACCCGGTCAATCATTTCATTGGATTTCGCATTGTGACAAGCCTTTAAGCTCCTGCCCGTCAAATCCTGATGATAACGCCCTACCGCTGCCGGATTCATGTACACAATCACCGAATCCAGATCACAGATCACCACTGCCGCCTGATCCTGATCAATCAGACTTTTGAATAACAGATTTAACATAATCATTCCTCCATTTCTCACAATCAACTACCTTTATTACATCGCTGATTCTGCCTGAACTCAAGCTTCTGATCGAAATGCATGATAACCTCAATCCTTGTAAAGCAAAATAGAATGTAAAAAGCAAGGCTATGCGGTATAAACCGCAAGCCTTGCCAAGTTTACATATTCAATTAGCCTTCGATTTCGGAAACGACACCTGAACCAACTGTTCTGCCGCCCTCACGGATAGCGAATCTCAAACCTTTTTCGATAGCGATCGGAGTGATCAATTCAACTTCCATCTTAACGTTATCGCCCGGCATGCACATTTCAACGCCTTCCGGCAGCTTGATAACGCCTGTAACGTCAGTTGTTCTGAAATAGAACTGCGGTCTGTAGTTGTTGAAGAACGGTGTATGACGGCCGCCTTCTTCCTTAGTCAGGACGTAAACCTCACCCTTGAACTTTGTGTGCGGGTTGATGGTTCCCGGCTTAGCCAGAACCTGTCCACGCTCGATTTCGTTTCTCTGAACACCACGGAGCAATGCACCGATGTTGTCACCAGCTTCAGCATAGTCAAGAAGCTTTCTGAACATTTCGATACCAGTTACAACAACTTTTCTTCTCTCGTCTGTCAAACCAACGATTTCAACTTCTTCGTTCAGCTTTAACTGACCTCTCTCAACTCTACCAGTAGCAACAGTACCACGGCCTGTGATGGAGAAGATATCCTCGATCGGCATCAAGAACGGCAGGTCTGCCTTTCTGTCCGGAGTCGGGATGTAGCTGTCAACAGCGTCCATCAAGTCAAGAATGCACTTGTATTCCGGAGCGTTAACATCTGTAGAAGTAGATTCGAGAACCTGCAGAGCAGAACCAGAGATGATCGGTGTATCGTCACCCGGGAAGTCATACTCATTTAAGAGGTCTCTGATTTCCATTTCAACTAATTCCATCAATTCCGGATCGTCTACCTGGTCAGCCTTATTCATAAATACTACGATATAAGGTACACCTACCTGACGGGAAAGCAGGATATGCTCTCTTGTCTGCGGCATCGGACCGTCAGCAGCGGATACAACCAGGATAGCGCCGTCCATCTGAGCAGCACCTGTGATCATGTTTTTAACATAGTCAGCGTGTCCCGGGCAGTCAACGTGAGCATAGTGACGGTTGTCTGTCTCGTACTCAACGTGAGCTGTTGAAATTGTGATACCTCTTTCTCTTTCCTCCGGAGCCTTATCGATCATGTCGTAAGCTTCGAACTTTGCCTGACCCTTTAATGCCAGAACCTTTGTGATTGCAGCAGTTAAAGTAGTCTTACCATGGTCAACGTGTCCAATTGTACCAATGTTGACATGGGGTTTGTTTCTTTCAAATTTTTCCTTAGCCATTTTGAATTTCCTCCTTATTTCTATTTTAACTAAAATCAGCTAATACTATTTTATAATATTTTCAAGAAAAAATCAAGTCTTTTTTGAAAATTAACCGTTATTCTTTGTACGTTCGTTCACAATCTTCTCCTGAATGGACTTCGGTACCTCAGAATAATGAGACGGTTCCATGGTGTACTGACCACGACCCTGCGTTCTGGAACGGAGTTCGGTTGCATAACCAAACATCTCGGACAGCGGAACCATAGCCGTAATTCTCTGTGCACCGGAAATTGCCTCCATCTTCTGGATCATACCACGTCTGGAGTTCAGATCGCCCATAACGTCGCCCAGATACTCATCCGGCATGATAACATTTACCAGCATGATCGGCTCTTTGATAACCGGATCTGCCTTCTTCATACCTTCTTTGAATGCCATAGAAGCGGCAATCTTAAATGCCATTTCTGAGGAGTCGACTTCATGATAAGATCCATCATACAGTGTTACACGAACGTCTACAACGTTATATCCAGCCAATACACCGGACTGCATAGCGCCCTGTACACCGGCATCAACCGCAGGAATATATTCCTTCGGGATAACACCGCCGACAATTGCATTGACGAACTCGTAGCCTTTTCCTTCTTCCAGCGGCTCAAGCTTTAACAGTACATGACCGTACTGACCCTTACCACCGGACTGACGTGCATACTTATGCTCAACATTTACAGTCTTTCTGATTGCCTCACGGTAGGATACCTGCGGCTCGCCGACATTTGCTTCTACCTTAAACTCTCTTAAAAGTCTGTCAACAATGATTTCGAGGTGCAACTCACCCATACCGGCAATGATGGTCTGACCTGTTTCCTCGTCTGTATAGGTCTTAAAGGTCGGATCTTCTTCAGCAAGCTTTGCTAAAGCAATACCCATCTTTTCCTGACCAGCCTTTGTTTTCGGCTCGATTGCAACGCGGATAACCGGTTCCGGGAAGTCCATAGACTCCAGAATGATCGGATGCTTTTCATCACAAAGTGTATCACCGGTTGTGGTATTCTTTAAGCCTACTGCTGCTGCAATATCTCCGGAATAAACAATCGAGATATCCTCTCTGTGGTTTGCGTGCATTTGCAGGATTCTTCCCAGACGCTCTTTGTTGCCCTTAGAAGCATTCAGAACGTATGAACCGGATTCAACCGATCCTGAATATACACGGAAGAAGCAAATCTTACCTACAAACGGGTCAGTTGCAATCTTAAATGCCAATGCTGCAAAAGGAGCATCGTCAGAAGAAGGTCTTTCCTCCTCCTCGTCTGTATCCGGGTTTACACCCTTGATATGCGGAACATCTGTCGGAGCAGGCATATAATCAATGATTGCATCCAACAGCATCTGAACACCCTTGTTACGGTATGAAGTACCGCAGAGCATCGGAACAATTTCGTTATTAATGGTTGCTTTTCTCAAAGCAGTCTTTAATTCGTCAATTGTAAGCTCCTCGCCCTCCAGATATTTCATCATGAGATCCTCATCGGTTTCAGCAATTGCCTCTACCATCTTTGCATGATATTCCTCAGCAAGGTCTCTCATATCCTCCGGGATTTCTTCCTCACCGTACTGCTGACCCATTTCATCATAATAAATTTCTGATTTCATAGTCATCAGGTCGATGATTCCCTTGAAGGTTTCCTCAGCGCCGATCGGCAGCTGAATCGGAACACCGTTTGCATGCAGACGCTCGTGTACCATCTTCTCAACATTGAAGAAGTCTGCACCCATAATGTCCATCTTATTAACATAGATCATACGGGGTACATGATAATCGTTTGCCTGACGCCATACTGTCTCCGACTGCGGCTCAACACCGCCCTTTGCGCACATAACAGTAACAGAACCGTCCAAAACTCTTAAGGAGCGCTGAACCTCAACTGTGAAGTCAACGTGTCCCGGTGTATCAATAATATTGATTCTTCTGCCCTTCCAGAAACAGGTGGTTGCAGCAGAGGTGATTGTGATACCACGCTCCTGCTCCTGCGCCATCCAGTCCATCTGAGCGCCGCCGTCGTGAGTTTCGCCGATTTTATGAATACGTCCTGTATAATACAGAATACGCTCTGTTGTTGTTGTCTTACCGGCATCAATATGCGCCATGATACCGATATTTCTTGTATTTTCTAATGAATACTCTCTACCCATTGTGTTCCTCCTTTCTCACGTTTTATAAAACGCAAAACAGATTCTTCTGCTTGTCTTTAAAAAATCCAAAAAGCTTACCAACGATAATGAGCAAATGCCTTGTTTGCTTCTGCCATCTTGTGAGTATCTTCGCGCTTTTTCACAGAACCGCCGGTTCCGTTTAATGCGTCCAAAAGCTCGTTTGCAAGTCTTTCCTTCATGGTCTTTTCATTCCGTTCTCTGGAATAACGGGTCAACCATCTGAGTCCTAAGGTTTGTCTTCTTTCCGGACGAACCTCCATCGGCACCTGATAGGTTGCACCGCCGACACGTCTTGCTTTAACCTCCAAAACAGGCATAATCGCATCTAAAGCTTCTGTGAAGACTTCTAACGGATCACGGCCGGTCTTTTCTTTGATAATGTCAAACGCATCATAAACAATTTTCTGAGCAACACCCTTTTTACCGTCCAGCATGATATTGTTGATGAGCTTTGTCACAACAACGCTGTTGTAAATCGGATCTGCCAGAACTTCTCTTTTTGCAATAAAACCTTTTCTTGGCACGTTACTTCCCTCCTTCATAATAATTAGCGGACGACACCGCCGTCATGAATATCACCGGTACTCTGAGTCTATTTTTTCAAGACTCCGTTTGTGCGTATACGATTTATACTAATTAGATATAACCCGATATGCACTAATCATGTGATACTAAATTACTTCTTTTCCGGCTTCGGTCTCTTTGCGCCGTACTTAGAACGCGACTGCATTCTCTTTGCCACACCCTGTGTATCGAGTGTTCCTCTGATGATATGGTATCTGGTACCCGGAAGATCCTTGACTCTTCCGCCTCTGATCAGAACAACGCTGTGTTCCTGCAGATTGTGTCCGATACCCGGAATGTATGCAGTTACTTCCATACCGTTTGTCAGACGTACTCTGGCAATTTTACGAAGCGCGGAATTCGGCTTCTTCGGCGTTGCAGTTCTGACTGCTGTACACACACCTCTCTTTTGCGGAGAACTTAAATCGCTTGTCTTTTTCTTCAGAGAGTTTAAGCTTTTCTGAAGTGCAGGAGCAGTGGACTTCTTAACCGAAACCTTTCTGCCCTTTCTAACCAATTGATTAAATGTTGGCATACCGTGTTACACCTTCCTTTCTTGATTTGATATTTATTATTACGCGAAATTTCGCGGAATAACCGTTTTAACGAAGTTTTGCGGCGCAGGATGCACCCACGTCTATACCGCATGCCTTTCCAAGCGCTTTTCTGGATTCTGCGGTTTCCACCGGAATCTGCGCGCTTTTTGCAGCAGCCTCTATCGGATCTGAAATGCTTTCATCGCAGTCCGCAGCAAGAAAAACCTTTGCCGCTTCTCCGGATGCAATTGCAGACAAGACCTCTTTTTTCCCGATTTTCAGTTTTTCCCGGTTCAAATCTGAAATCATTCTGTCCGCCTCCGATCAAAATCATAGCCTAACCACATTCACAATCCAGCCAAGCATATATTATTATATCAAAGAAAACCCCATTCTGTCAAGTGTTTTTTCTTATTTTTTCAAATTTTTTAAATTTTTCTTCCAAAATAATACCCAATTTTAACCTCCGATTTTTTTCATTTTTATGCAAAGGTTCCAAACTTTCAAAAAACCCCGGAAAAGTGATAGAAAATTAACAAAATCCTCTTGTATATTTTCCGATTTTGAGGTAAAATAAAGATGATAAGCAAATACTCTGTTTGCTTAAAAAATACATTTTACAGGAGGAAATTAATCATGGCAGTTAAAGTTGCGATTAATGGTTTTGGAAGAATCGGACGTCTGGCATTCAGACAGATGTTCGGTGCAGAGGGTTATGAGATTGTAGCAATCAACGATTTAACAGATCCGAAGATGCTTGCTCACTTATTGAAGTATGATTCCTCACAAGGAAGATACGACGGTCACACCGTGACAGCTGGTGAGGGTTCTATCACAGTTGACGGAAAAGAAATCATCATCTACAGCGAGAAGAACGCTGCTGATTTACCTTGGGGCAAAATCGGCGTAGATGTTGTTTTGGAGTGCACAGGCTTCTATTGCTCAAAAGAGAAGAGCCAGGCACATATCGATGCTGGCGCTAAGAAAGTTGTTATTTCCGCTCCGGCAGGCAAAGACTTAAAGACAATCGTTTACAGCGTAAACGAAAAGACATTAACAAAGGACGATACCATCATTTCTGCAGCTTCCTGCACAACAAACTGCTTAGCTCCGATGGCAAAGGCTCTGAACGATTACGCTCCGATCCAGTCCGGTATTATGGCTACCATCCACGCTTACACAGGCGATCAGATGATCCTGGACGGTCCGCACAGAAAGGGCGACTTAAGACGTGCAAGAGCAGGCGCTGTCAATATCGTTCCGAACTCCACAGGCGCTGCAAAGGCAATCGGTCTGGTTATTCCGGAACTGAACGGCAAGCTGATCGGTTCTGCACAGAGAGTTCCTGTTCCGACAGGTTCTACCACAATCTTAACAGCTGTTGTTAAGGGTAAGGACGTTACTCCGGAAGGCATCAACGCTGCTATGAAGGCTGCTTCTTCCGAGTCCTTCGGTTACAACGAAGATCCGATCGTTTCCTCCGATATCATCGGAATCCGTTACGGTTCTCTCTTTGATGCAACTCAGACAATGGTTTCTCAAATCTCTGACGATCTGTATGAGGTTCAGGTTGTATCCTGGTACGACAACGAAAACTCCTACACAAGCCAGATGGTAAGAACCATTAAGTATTTTGCTGAATTAGGCTAATCCAAAAAATATGGCATGCGGTTTTTGCACCGCATGCCTTTTTTGATTGAAAACGTCAAAAACCTATTTTGACTGATAGTCAATGGTGTTCTGCCGCATCACTAAGCGGTATCATGCTTTTACGGTCTGCCCACAGCATTGCGCATACACGATCTGCATTTTGCAGTTTCAATTCATCAAGCGTTACAGCTGTGTTTCCCGAAATATCTTTCATTTTCACATCCATCAGCTTTCCCTCACTGCTATAGCTTGCCGCAATCAGAACGCAGGGGCGTTCAACCTGTTCCGCTATGATCGTATCGCCGTCAAAGAACAGAAATGCTGACGGCTTTTCTGATGTAAAGCTGTCTTTTCCGTTTCTATACACCATATCTCCCGTAAAGTTCGGGAAAGCGTCTTTGCCGATTGTCTGACGCCATTTGTATGTGTTGTTATACAATCCGCCGTTTAAGATATACGCAGCGCTGCCGGTGTTCCATTCTTTCACCGCTGCCGCTTTGTGGTTTGCCGCACCCGAACCTCCGAACGGCGTCGCACCCTCGCTGTACAGACAGTTTTTAATGCTGTTGCTGCAATTTCTGACTGTTCCGATTAAAGCCGAGCTGTTCGAAAAGCCTGCCGCATACGAGTTTTCAAGACCGCCGAAATTCCTATTGTTGATATAACCCAGAACACCGCCGATATGATAACCTTCTGTTCTTTGGTTATTGCCCGTAACGCTGCCGTTAAAGCCGCAGTACGAAATTTTTACAAGGTTATTCGCATATCCCAGAATGCCGCCCATGCAGTCCCAGACTTTCGGCATATTTATCGTGCCGTTGTAGATGCATTTTTCGACAAGCAGCGAATCGTCTAAGCCCTGAGAGCTACCCACGACGCCGCCGACATGTATTGCTTCGCCGGAACCCGAAATATTTACATCGGAAACAATCCCCGATATTATGGCGTTACCCTTTGCATTGCCGACAGCGCCGCCGATATGCGTATAATTTCCGTCTATTGTAATTGTACCGGAAATGCTGAAGTTTTTAACCGTGCCGCCCTTTACCACGCCAAAAAGGCTTTGCTTGTTTGCCGAAACATTTAATTCATAATTTGAAATTTTCTTTCCTTTTCCGTCAAACACACCCTGAAACGGCTTTGCTTCTGTACCGATTATAACTCTTTTTCCATCCAAATCAATATCATTTACCAAAACCGCATTCAGCATTTTTCCGCTATTAATCTGATAGGCAAACCATTGTATTTGCTCAGCAGTTGAAATTTCAACAAAGCTGTCATTGTCCGAATCAACTGCCTTTGTCTCATATCCGCAGGCGCATGTGCCGGTATCGCCCAGATCATGCATATGCGAAACCACGCTGACAGACTGTGAAATCTGATCGGTATACATATTTACAAGTTTGCCGTCCGCGCCTTGCAACGCATATCCGTCTTTTACTAAATCCGAAACCAAGCCGCCGGAAACCGTGATATTTTCAAATGTTCCGCCGGTAATTTGCGCGTCAGTGCCGGTTGCTGTAAGATTTTTTACTGTTCCGCCCGATACATTTAACTGCGCGGAGTCCGAAATGTTTATTTTGTCCACTGTACCATACTTAATTTCAAGCTGCGATGTGCCGAAAAGCGAAATTTCACCGACCGTTGCCGCATATTCAAGTCCAATCTTCATTTTTGTATTGCCGCCTAACGCAAAACCGCCTTTATCCGCATAATACAGCCTGAGCAGCTTTCCCTCATTTTCTTTTTTCTGCGCCTCAGCCAACGCGTCCGAAAACCGAACAAAATACTTGTTGCCTTTTTGTGAACTGCCCGAATCGCCCTCCAGCATAGCAGCATTGATAACCACACGTCCGTCCTCCATCGGAACATCCATATATCCGGCATCACCCTTGATATAACATTGGAACGTATACACTCCCGGCTTGGTCGCAGTCGGAATTTCTGCCGTCCATTCATCATTTTTGCTGAACCGGTACTGCATCACACCGCCGGTCACCTCCGGAATCAAACGCAGCAGTTGCTGAGGCTTGCCTGTGTAGGTGTAATACGGATCAATATTCCAAGCCATCGTTACATTTCCGTCCGGGTCAACCGCGGCATCACCTACATTATAGATCGGTTTTGATACCCCAATACGAATTTCAAACGGTTCTGTCTTTGTAATATATTTTTCAGTGTCAAGAAAATAAGTATTACCGTTATGTTCGACTTTCTTTTTACCAAACCATGTTGCCACAACCGCATACACCTTATACGCGCCCACTCCCGGAAATGTATCAGAATAAAGCTGACCGTATGCAGTCGTATCTTTCACGGAATAATTCTCCCCCTTGCCGCTGTCGTACTCATAAAAGTCACCGCCCGTATCCCATGCCTTCAACTGCGTTTCGGTACCGTCCGAATTGATCATAAAGAATTTTTCAATTCTAAACCATGTCATTTCGTAATCAGGCGTTTCGTGAAAATTCATCGGAATTTTAATATCCCGTCCGGCTTTTACCTCCACATCAGCAATCGGATCTATTTTTAAGGAAACAGGACGCACAAGCGCATTTTCCATACGCTCGACCGCTGACACTTCATACCAATACAAATCATTGTCGTTTTCGTATCCTTTTTGCATGCAAAACGTGTCCTTGATTAGGTGGTCGGTGATGGTTTTTCCGTCTGTGACCGATAGCGTATGATAGGTTCCGCCGCCGACTCTGCCGCCTTTTCCAATTTTGCCGACAGGGATATTTCCGCTCCCAAAAACACCGGCACCGTTTTGCATAATCAAAGCATCACACGTGACATCATAGCCGTTTAAATCCAAAGTAAAATCGCCGTCAAGTATGATTTCTCCGTCTGACGCAACCGCCTCAAACAACAAAAGACTGCTCCCTGCATTTTCCGGAAGCGCTGCCGCTTTGAGCGCCTCGGAAAACGTGTCAAAATATTCGTCAGGCTTGTTTTTGCAGATAATCTTTGCCGCATAGCTGCCCACCGACAGCGCCGCCTCCTCCGATACAACTCTCTTTTCGCCCGCGCCGAAAGCCAGTCTGAACGTGTAAACGCCCCTTTTTGCCGTTCCGTCCGATGTAAAAGTCAATTTTTCATCCGCAAAGGCTGCCGATATGCCGCTCGGCACATCCTTTGTCCACTCAATCTGCGGAATTTCCTCCGCTTTGATATTTTTCGTAATAAGCGAATATGAAACCTCGCTGCCAGCTTCTTCCAAAAGCTCCGCGCCGAAATCGGTAATTGCAACATTGCGCTCGTTATTGCGCCATGCAACAATCGTTTTTGCCGCAGCATTGCCGGTTGTGTATTCATAGTAATTTTTAAAATTCGTACTGCTCTCATCGTCAGACAATCTTATAGAGGTACAGACTCTTGAAAGTGTTCCGTCAACGCTGTCCTCATCTGCATTAAGCTCCGGCGAGCCGTATGCAATAACTTCCCCGTCAATGTTTGCACAGTCAATGCCGCTCTTTTCACCGACAGCATATAAAAATCCCTCGCTGTATTGCGGAAATACCAGCTTACCAGACGTTCCGTAGTCCTTTCCGCTTGCGGTCACTTTGCCGCCCGCAAGGACCAACCCGCCGCCTACACTCACACCAATACTTTCATTGTAGTATTTTCTGCCCGTCGTTGTTCCGCCCTTTGCAATCAGATGTCCGCCGTTTATCTGAACTTTATCATAACCCGAACCGTGCACGCCGCATGAAGACGAATTGTTTGCAAAATCAAGCAGGTCCGCTTTGTTGTCGCACTTCATTGTTCCGCCTATGGCTTCAAGCGTTCCGCTGTTTAATGTGAATGAACCGTTAACCGCTGCGCTGTACGCATTCCAGGATACGGGAAAATACTTTTCGGTATCCTCTGGCTCAAGATTTGAACCGTAAATGGTCAGCTTTCCGTCACCGCTTATCACTGCACCATTAAGCGCCATTGTGTATATCACCTTAGCGGAACTTGTAATTACGCTTGTTCCGTTTAAAATGATGCTGCATGCAGGTCTTATCAAAAAGCCTGACCCATACTCTCCCACTCTCTCCGCAAAGTCATAATGAAAACTGTTAAATGTCAGCGTGCCTGCCTCTTTATTCCACACAAGCGTGCCGCCGGTTTGGTCAGCCCACACCGTGCTTTCCGTATCGTTATCAATAAAAATCCCCTCACCGGTCAGCTTCACTACATTGTCCTCCGCCAGCACCGGAACTGCCGGAAGTAATAAGATGATACTCAATATCAGACAAATTATTTTTTTCATGTATGCTCTCCTTAAAATTCTGATTGAACCGTGCCGCCCGATTCGATCGCACGCCCGATACTGATATTATTTTACCATTTCTTTTCCTCTCTGTCATCATTCCAAAGTATGAAAAACAAAAAAATATACATGCATCATCACAAAAATACGGTTCGGTACTTTTGTAATAATACATGTATCGTTTGTGTTTTCTATCAGGAATGCTTATTCCTCGTCCTCATCCTCCGGAGCGTCCCAGTTGTGGTACACGTTCTGCACGTCGTCGTTATCTTCCAGGTTCTCCAAAAGCTTTGTCATCATCAGAATCTGCTTTTCATCCTCCAGGCTTACCTTTGTCTGCGGAATCATCGTGATTTCTGCCGAGGACAGCTCATATTTTTTCTCTAAAATATCACGCACAGCATGGAAGTCCTCCGGGGAGGTAACAATTTCAAAATAATCATCCTCTGCCGAAAAATCCTCTGCACCCGCCTCCAGGCTATCCATCGTCAGTTCGTCCTCATCCGCTCCGGTATCCCGGTCGATTGTGATGATACCCTTTCGGTCAAACAGAAAGCTGACACAGCCGTTCTGACCAAGATTTCCGCCAAACTTATCAAAATAGTGGCGGACATCTGCTGCGGTTCTGTTCCGGTTATCACTCAAAGCCTCTACAATCACCGCCACACCGTTTGGTCCATAACCCTCATAGGTGATGTTTTCATAGTTATCCGCATCCGTACTGCCGGATGCCTTTTTGATCGTTCTTGCAATATTATCGTTCGGCATATTTGCTGCACGACCCTTTGCAATTGCATCCTTTAAGCTGGAGTTATTGTCCGGATCCGGACCTCCTGCCTTGACTGCAACAATAATTTCACGTGCAATTTTTGTAAAAATCTTTGCTCTCTGAGCATCATTTGCGCCCTTTTTACGCTTAATGGTGCTCCATTTTGAATGTCCTGACATATTACTCTCCATTCCGCCGCACGAAAGCGGCATAAATTAGAACGCGGAAAATACGCAAGCACATTGTCCTCATAAAGGGTCTGGATGCTCCAGCCCCCAAAAGGCGACAAGCTGCGCAGCGTATTTTTCACGTTTTCGCTTATCTGCGTTTATTATTCTTCTGTTTCCCGGCTTGCCTGATATGCCTCAAAGCTTTCTGCCTTTTTAAATTCTCTGCGCGGAGCCGGCGCTTTATGATAGGAATAGGATGACCGGCGTGTGGTCTGCGGCACATTCTTCGGCGCAATCACAACTTTCCGGTACGGATCCTCACCTACCGAGAAAGTGGTTACATCCGGATGATCCTGCAAGTGTGCATGAATAATTCTTCTCTCATACGGGTTCATCGGCTCTAAGGTATACTTTTTAGAGGTTTTTGCAACTTTCTGCGCAAGACGGTCTGCCAGAGCAAGAAGCGCAGTTTCTCTCTTCGCGCGGTAGTTCTCCGTATCTAAAATTACCTTGATATAATCGTCATTTTCACGATTTACAACCAGAGAAGTTAAGTACTGGAGACTGTCTAACGTTTCTCCACGCTTGCCGATTACGATTCCCATACGGTCGCCGCTTAATTTAACCTTTAAAACATCGCCCTCGTCCTCCACATGAATATCCACATCAAGATTCATAGCGCCGAACACGCTCTTTAAAAAGGTGGATGCGAGTACCGGGTTTATATTCTTAATTTCTGCACTGATTTTTGCATCCTTTGATCCGATTCCTAAAAAGCCCTTTGCAGCCTCCTCCAGAACGGTAATTTCCAAATCATCCGGGCTGTCTACATGCAGCTCCTGCACTGCCAGTGCAACTGCTTCCTCAACGCTTTTTCCCGTTTTTTCTGTTTTTCTCAGGAACTTTAACAACGAAATCATCCTCTCTTTTCTTAAAATAGTTATTCAGAATTGCCTGCTGAACAATCTGCATCACATTTGAAATAATCCAGTAAAGACCCAATCCGGAAGGCAGTGTGAACGCAAAGAAACCGGTCATAATCGGCATCATCAGGTTCATGCTCTTTGACATCTGCGCCGCAGGATTATCTGCATTTTCCGGTGTTTTTGTCATTGCCTGTGACTGTTTCATCGAAAGCCAAGTGGTCAGAATTGCAACCGCCGGAATCAGAATTAATAAAATCCGGTCAACATGGGTAAACATGCCTGCAAGCAGGTATTCCACGCCCTTATAAGGCACAACAGACAGATCCAGACCTAAAAAGTCAAAATTAATCGCCCACTTATCCTGCGCGCCGTTTAACATCTGACTCCAGGTAGACAGCTGAATCTGAGACATATTAATCAGCTGATCGGTGGTGTAATCTTTCAGCTTTCCGATCACATCCGGAAATTCTGTCACCATCCGGGACACCAGATCGGTGATGTGAGAAACATTCTCCGCCAGCGAAAAATCAATATTTAATAAGTACGTCAACGGTTTTTGAATGACGCGGTATAATCCGATCAAAATCGGAAACTGAATCAGCATTGGCAGACATCCGCCCGTCATGCTGACGTTATTATCCTTGTAAAGCTTCATTGTCGCCTGCTGAAGCCGTTCCTTATCATTTGCGTATTTCTCCTGAAGTTCCATCAGGTACGGCTGCAGTTTCTGCTGTTTCCGCATTGCCTTCTGCGAATGAATCGTCAGCGGCATCAGGATGAGCTTAATGATAATCGTAAAGAAAATAATGGACAAACCATAATTCTGGACAATGTCATAAATCATCCGAATTAAAAAGCCCATCGGCCTGGTGATTAAGTATTCAAACATGTTTGTTCCTTTCTTTTTGTCCGGAAAAATTTACGGAACCGGGTCATAACCGCCCCGGTGAAACGGATGGCATTTTAAAAGCCGCCGGATTGCCAGATATCCGCCCTTGAATGCTCCATACTTTGAAATTGCCTCATAGGCATACTGCGAGCAGGTCGGAATAAAGCGGCAACAGCCTGTCCCCGTATAGGGAGAGATTGCTCTCTGATAAATTCGGATTGCATACAGCATCAGCTTTTTCATCTTTTCTGATCAACTCCAGCTTATGAAACGCATATCGGATATCCTTTGAAATCTGTGCATAGTTTTTCCCCACAGCTCGTTTCCGGGCAACAATCACAATATCATATCCCGGCAAAATCCGATCCTCACACAGACGGTAGGATTCGCGCATCAACCGTTTGACACGGTTTCTGACAACAGCCTTTCCAATCGTTTTGCCGCAGGTCAGCCCCAGTCGGTTTTGTTTCTGCCGGTTCTTTAGCGCATACACAACTGCATAGCTGCCGCAGACAGTCTTTCCCCGATAATACAAACGGCGGAAATCCTTATTTAATTTAATCGGCACCGTTTTCTTCATAAAAAATCAAAACTAATTCCTTCCAGACATGATGTTTTTAAATGTTAAAAAAGGCAAAAAGCATAAGGCATATGCCTTGTTACTTTCCGCCTTACCTGTTACGCTGACAGCTTCTTTCTGCCTCTTGAGCGTCTTCTTGATAAAATTTTTCTGCCTGATGCAGTTGCCATTCTTTTTCTGAAGCCATGCTCTTTCTTTCTCTGGCGTTTTTTCGGTTGATAAGTTCTTAACATAGACGGACACCTCCTCAAAAACAATATTCTTTTCTCTAATATCCGCCGTAGCAAAAATTAGACATCATATTAATTATAAAGATTTTTTCAACAATTGTCAAGAGTTTTTTGAAAAATAATGAAAATTCTTTATAAATTTTTCTCCTCCGGCAGCTCATTCTGGTTCATCGCCCGGAATGCAAACCACATCATCACACAGGAAATGGCAAAACTCAGGATCGGAAACAGGACGATTCCAAAGAAGTTTAGCACAATTCCCAAAAGCATCGGAAGTGCACGCGCATAAAGCGCAAGCCGGAAAGAACCTTCAAAACGGATCTGTTTTGCTTTTTCTCCGCCCAGAAACTGTGAAAAGACAGCAATCAAAAGTGCAGAGAGAAACAGTTTTGCAACCATAAGCAGCACCATCAGCACACCGCTGACCGCCAGAATGCCGTAATAAAGCGGGCGGAAACGTGCCAGATCCGATTTCTGAAACAGAAAATCCGAATCCAGATCGGAAAAATAAAATGCCGCCGTCTGGTCGCCGTTTTTGACCACTGCCTTTTCCGGATCAATCACGATTGCCGACAAATAACCGTCCAGCTCCGACCGTTCGGTCAGTTTCTCGTTTGTCGCCCGGAACAGCGTAATCCCGGCATCCAATTCCACGGTTTTCCCAATTTCAAACCCCTGCTCCGAAAGCGTAAAATCCGGAAATTCGTCTGTAAAAATCACAGACAGTCCCTTTGCCGCCTCTGCAAGCGGAAAAATCACACCGAAAACGGATGAAATCAAAATCAGAATTGCCATCAATCCGGCAATCCGTCCGGTGCGGTTTTTCAGCAGTTCTCCATATCGGTTCGGATTGCCGACTGCAATACATAAATCACTCCAAAGGTCTTTCACTGTAACATGCCTCCTGATACTCAGAAAATGGGGCGGTATTGCCCACCCCATTCTTTATTTAATAGATTACACGAACCGACAGAACACCGTCAATCTGCTTGATTCCGTCCACTAATTCCTCTGTGATTGCCTCATCAGAATTAATAATGGTATAAGCATAGTCCTTTTTACTCTTATTGATCAGATCTGCAATATTCTGATTCTTTTCCGAAAAAGCAGTGGTAAACTGTGCAATCATATTCGGAACATTTTTATGCAGTACGGCAATTCTGCCCTTGCCGCCCAGCGGCAGCTCGCAATTCGGGAAATTGACCGAATTTAAGATATTTCCTGTTTCCAGATAAGAGGATAGCTCCTGTGCCGCCATAATGGCGCAGTTATCCTCAGACTCAGCAGTAGACGCACCCAGGTGCGGAATGGTGATAATGCCCTTTTGATTGATCGTATCCGGCAGCGGAAAATCTACCACATAGCATGCAACCTTACCGGATGCGATTGCATCCTTCATATCGTCATTATTGACTAACTCACCGCGCGCAAAGTTCAGAATCCGCACGCCGTCTTTCATCATTGCAAAGGTATCCTTGTTGACCGATCCTCTGGTACTGTCATTGAGCGGAACATGAATTGTGATATAATCTGCATTTTTATAAATCTCATCCGCACTTTTTGCCTTTTGGATGTGGCTTGAAAGTCTCCATGCAGCATCCACCGACAAATACGGATCATAGCCAATGACATTCATACCCAGATGACGCGCTGCATTTGCCACTAAGACACCGATTGCACCCAATCCGATTACACCCAGCGTTTTTCCCTGCACTTCCTGACCCGCAAAGCTTGATTTTCCTTTTTCCACCTGCTTTGCAACATCATCTCCCTGCAAAGTTCCTGTCCAGGCAATACCGTCAGTAATCTTTCTCGAAGAAAGGAACAGTCCGGCTAAAACCAGCTCTTTCACCGCATTTGCGTTTGCACCCGGTGTGTTAAATACTACAATGCCCTTTTCGGTGCATTTATCAATCGGAATATTATTTGTGCCTGCTCCGGCTCTTGCCACTGCCTTTAAATTTTCCGGCAGCTCCATATCGTGCATCGCGAAGCTTCTCAAAATGATACCATCCGCATTTGCAGCCAGATCATCTGTAATCTGATATTGATCCTTCGGCAGCTGCTCCAATCCGCAGGCTGCAATCTTATTCAGCGTTAAAATTTCATACATACCGTTCCACTCCTATTATAAATTCTCTGCTTCAAACTTCTTCATAAATTCAACTAATTTTTCAACACCCTCAACCGGCATTGCATTGTAGATGCTTGCACGCATGCCGCCAACCGTTCTGTGACCTTTCAGATTCACAAAGCCAGCTTCCTTTGCTTCTTTAACAAACTTTGCGTCCAATTCCTCATTTCCTGTCACAAACGGTACATTCATCAGGGAACGATCCTCCGGAACAACCGTACCGCGGAACAGCTTGGACTGATCCAGATAATCATAGAGAATCTTCGCTTTTTTCTCGTTGATCTTCTGCAAAGCTGCCACGCCGCCCTGCTCCTTAATCCATTCCAGCACAAGCTTTAACACATAAATACCGTATGTCGGCGGAGTGTTATAAAGAGAATCGTTATCTGCATGAATCTTGTAATTAAACATGGTCGGTGTCATATCCATCTGATTTCCGATCAGATCCTCCCGGACAATCACCAGAGTCACACCGGCAGGACCTAAATTCTTCTGTGCACCTGCAAACAGCAATCCAAACTTCGATACATCAATCACCTCGGACATTACCATAGACGAAATATCTGCCACCAAAGGCACATTTCCGGTTTCCGGAAGTTCATGATATTTTGTTCCGTAAATAGTGTTGTTCATGCAGATATAGAAATAGTCTGCATCTTTAGAAAACGTTGCCGGATCAAGCTTTGGAATATAGCTGAACGTTTTGTCCGCAGAGGATGCCACACGGTTCACCTCAATATAACGTTCTGCCTCCTGGGCAGCCTTTTTCGCCCACTGACCGGTGATGACAATATCACACTTCTTATTCTTATTTCCCAAATTCATCGGAACCATAGTAAACTGGCTGGAACCGCCGCCCTGTAAAAACAGCACTTTATAGTTATCCGGCACGTTCATCAGCTCACGAACCAATGCCTCTGCACCCTTGATAATCGCGTCATAATCCTTGGAACGGTGGCTCATTTCCATAACGGACATACCGGATGTGCCATACTCCACCATTTCTTTCTGCGCCTTTTCCAAAACCGCCTGCGGAAGCATAGACGGACCTGCCGAAAAATTATAAACTCTCATTTGAAAAACCTCCAAAAAAATTATACAATTTAAAAATCAACCAGCATTCGACTTTTTCCAACACTAAAGTCAACCGATATTAGATTTATTATAACGCAAAACCATCCACTCGTCAAGCAATTTATAAAAAATATCATGTTTTTTTCAATTTTGATGAATCGATCCGCGATACCGTCCATGCAATTTTCACAAAATTAACAATCTGTTCATTGACAAATGCATAATTTTCCGTTATCATTAACATATATATTATTAAAGGAGGCGGAATAATCTTGAATACACAGGATCAATTTCAATATTTTACCCAACAATACCGCGAATTAAAACCGATTGACGCGGAATTATTCCGTAAATATGATGTAAAGCGCGGTTTGCGCGATTTAAACGGAAAAGGTGTGCTGACCGGTTTAACAGAGATCAGCGATATCCGTTCCCATATTATGCAGGACGGAAAGGAAATCCCCTGCGAGGGAGAACTTTTTTACCGCGGCATTAATATTAAGGATATTATTCAGGGATTTGTTTCAGAAAAACGGTTTGGATTTGAGGAGGTTGCATATCTTCTGATCATCGGCAGACTGCCGGATGAGGAGGAACTGAAAAATTTTAAGGAATTGCTGGCAACCTACCGGAGCACACTTCCCACCAGCTTTGTCCGGGACAGCATTATGAAAGCGCCCAGCCGGGACATGATGAACACCCTTTCCAGAAGTGTATTAACGCTGTATGCTTATGATGACAATGCCGATTCCACAGCAGATGACAATGTTCTGCGGCAGTGTTTACAGCTTTTAGCGCTTTTTCCGCAATTGTCGGTTTACGGCTACCAGGCATACAAGCATTATCACGACGGCGCAAGTCTCTTTATTCACGCTCCAAAACCGGAGCTTTCCACAGCTGAGAACATTCTGCATCTTTTGCGTGCAGACAGTCAGTACACCGATTTAGAGGCGCGTGTGTTGGATATGGCTTTGGTGCTGCATGCTGAACACGGCGGCGGAAACAATTCCAGCTTTACCACCCATGTTGTCACCTCATCCGGAACAGATACTTATTCCGCCATTGCCGCCGCGTTAGGCTCTCTGAAAGGACCGCGTCACGGCGGTGCAAATATCAAGGTCGTGCAGATGTTTGAGGATATGAAGAAAAATGTGTCCGACTGGACCGATGACGATGCCGTGGAGGACTATTTGTCCAAGCTGCTAAACAAGGAGGCATTCGACCGTGCCGGTCTGATCTACGGTATGGGACATGCTGTCTATTCCATTTCCGACCCGCGTGCGGTGATGTTCCGATCCTTTGTTGAGAATCTTTCCGCTGAAAAAGGACTTCAAAAGGAATTTGGGTTATATCAGAAGGTGGAAACCCTTGCACCAAAGGTCATTGCAAAGGAGCGCAAAATCTATAAGGGTGTAAGCGCCAATGTGGATCTTTACAGCGGCTTTGCCTATCACATGCTGGGGCTGCCCTCCGAGCTTTACACACCGATTTTTGCAATTGCAAGAATTGCCGGATGGAGCGCGCACCGTATGGAGGAGCTGCGATGCGCCGGAAAGATCATCCGTCCGAGCTACCGCAGTATCTGCTCTCCTGTTCCATATGTCAAAATCAAAGACCGATAAAACAGAAAAACAGGCAAAAACCAATCACGGTTTTTGCCTGTTGCTTTTCAATTGGTATCAGATGAACGAAATTAGTTCTCGGAAACCTTGACAACCTCTTTGCCGTTGTAATAGCCGCAAGCTTTACAAACTCTGTGAGGCATTTTGTATTCGTGGCACTGCGGACACTCCACCATACCCGGAACAGTCAGCTTCCAGTTCGCACGTCTCTTATCTCGTCTTGATCTTGATACTTTACCCTTAGGTACTGCCATCTTAAACGCACCTCCTATTTGGTATCAGATGTTTCTTTCATAATCTTCGCAAGCGCCGCCCATCTCGGATCAATTTCCTCGGTATCACAGTCACAGCTTCCCTCATTCAGATCCTTGCCGCAATGCGGACAAAGACCCTTGCAGTCCTCCCGGCATAAAAATCGACCCGGAACATGCATTAAAAAGCTGTTTACAATCAACTCGTCTAAGGTGATATGATCTCCATGATAGAGAACAACATCCTCCTCATCCGATTCGCTGACCGAATCCTCCTCCGCTAAGATTTCGTCTATGCGAAAGGAGACTGGAACCTCCACCGGACGCATACACCGCGCGCAGTGAGCCTGCATAGTGCCGGTGACCTTCGCCTCCAGATGAAGTGATTTTGTATTATTCGTGATACTGCCTTTCAGGCTGAGTGGCTGGGGAAAGAGATACGTCTCACCCATAAACTCAATTTCTCCCACGTCAAACGTTTCGGAAACAGAAGCCTTTGCGCCATAATCCTTTTTGATTTCGGACAGGTCAATTTTCATGATTATTTCAATTCAACCTTTGCGCCAGCTTCTTCTAACTTAGCCTTCATAGCCTCTGCTTCTTCCTTAGCAACATCTGTCTTTAAGGACTTCGGAGCCTCGTCAACTAATGCCTTAGCTTCCTTTAAGCCTAAGCCTGTCAATTCTCTTACGATTTTGATAACGCCCAGCTTAGAAGCGCCAGCGTCTGCTAAGATAACTTCAAACTCTGTCTGCTCAGCAGCTGCTGCGCCGCCCTCTGCTGCACCGCCAGCTACCATAACCGGAGCTGCTGCAGATACACCGAACTCTTCTTCCATTAATTTTACGAGTTCTGCTACTTCCAACAATTTTAATTCTTTAATCTCATCTAAGATTTTCTGTACGTCTGCCATTGTTTTGACCTCCTATAAATTCTTTTTTCATTGACTACGCAAAATTATTCTGCGTCAGTGGTTTCGGGAGCTGCCTCTGCCGGAGCCTCTGCTGCTGCAGGAGCTTCTTCAGCCGGAGCTGCCTCCTCTGCTGCCGGCGCTGCTTCTTCCGGAGCTGCGTCTGCTGCTTTCTTTGCGATCAAATCAGCGATTTCCTCTCCGCCCTCGGCAATGGTATTAAGCAATCTTACCAAACCGGATACCGGAGAATTCAAGCTGCCCATCATCTTTGCAATCAAGGTCTCCTTGTTCGGAGTCTTTGCTAACTGCATCAACTCGTCCATGGAAAGAACCTTTCCGTCCATAAAACCGGACTTTAACTGCATTTTCTCGTTGTCCTTAGCAAAATCAGCTAAAACCTTTGCCGGAGCAACTGCATCCTCGGAAATTGCGAGGGCAGTCGGTCCATGCAGGATTTCATCCAATGCATCTAAGCCAACTTCCTTTGCAGCCAAACGCAAAAGTGTGTTCTTTACAACGTAGTAATGTACGCCTGCTGCTCTCAAGTCGTTACGGAGCTTTGTGTCCTCTTCAACGGTCAAACCTCTGTAATCGACCAACACGCCTGTTGTTGCGCCCTTTAAGTGCTCAACAATCTGCGCTACCTGCGCCTTTTTTGATTCCAATACTTTCTCACTTGGCATGTGTCTGTTCACCTCCCATAAAGATGTAACGCTTTCACAAAAAATGAAAGCTCTTTGCCGTAGACAAGCAAAGAGCTGTTAGGATTTTTAATCTCTAAATCTCTCCTCGGCAGGATTTATGCTTTCGCACCTGCTGTCTACGGAATTAATACGCGATATATTATATCACACATTAAACAATTTGTCAATACCGGTTTTCAAAAAATTAACCGGAAATTTTTGCGTTGTTCACCTTGATGCCAGGGCCCATGGTGGATGAAACAACAACACTTCTCAAATACTGACCCTTTGATGCTGCCGGCTTTGCCTTTACAATTGCGCCCATTAACGCATTAAAGTTTTCCGAAAGCTTTTCTGCACCGAAAGAAACCTTACCGATCGGGCAGTGGATAATGTTTGTCTTATCCAGACGGTACTCAATTTTACCAGCCTTAATTTCGTTAACAGCCTTGGTAACGTCCATAGTTACTGTACCAGCCTTCGGAGACGGCATCAAGCCCTTCGGACCTAAAACCTTACCCAAACGGCCGACAACACCCATCATATCCGGAGTTGCAACAACAACGTCGAAATCAAACCAGTTTTCACTCTGGATCTTTGTTACCAGCTCCATTTCGCCGACATAGTCAGCGCCTGCAGCAGCTGCTTCCTCAGCCTTTGCACCCTTTGCAAAAACCAACACCTTTGCAGTTTTACCAGTTCCGTGCGGCAGAACGATTGCACCGCGCACCTGCTGATCTGCATGTCTGGAGTCAACACCCAGCTTGATGTGTGCTTCTACAGTTTCATCAAATTTTGCTTTTGCAGTCTTTACTGCCAATGCCAAAGCTTCATCAGAATCATAAAGCTTTGTTCTGTCAATCAGCTTCGCGCTGTCCTGATATTTTTTTCCTCTAAACATATTATTTCCTCCTTATGTGGTCAATCAAGCGGCATATCTGCCCTCTCCCACTGAATTAAGTTGCCGTATGGAAATTAGTCGCCAACGACAATGCCCATGCTTCTTGCAGTTCCTGCGATCATGCTCATAGCAGCCTCTACGCTTGCCGCATTTAAGTCAGGCATTTTCTGCTCTGCAATCGCCTGAAGATCTGCTTTGGAAATAGTTGCTACCTTTGTCTTGTTCGGAACGCCCGATCCGCTGTCGATCTTGCATGCTTTTTTCAGCAATACTGCTGCCGGCGGAGTCTTTGTGATAAACGAGAAAGAACGATCCGCGTAAACAGTGATAACAACCGGAATAATCAGACCTGCGTCCTTTGCTGTCTTTTCGTTAAATTCCTTGGTAAACTGAACAATGTTTACACCGTGCTGACCTAAAGCCGGGCCAACAGGGGGTGCCGGAGTTGCTTTACCTGCCGGAATCTGTAACTTAATATAACCTGCAATTTTTTGTGCCATAATATGGCCACCTCCTTAAAATCCACAGCATAACGCTGCATTAATGTGGTAATTAGCGGACATACTTGTCCTCCCACTGTCACCAGAGGGATTTTTTATAGAAGAATACAAATGTATTCCAATATAACTTAATCTGCCGATTCGATTTGATTGCTGTCGACTTCGACGAGCGTCTCTCTCCCAAACATGGAAGCACGAATCTTAATTTTTCTGTTTTCCTGGTCAATGGAATCAATCACGCCGGAAAACCCTTCCATCGGTCCGGAAATCAAGCGGACATGATCGCCTGCGGAAAATTGAATATCCGCTTTTCTGACGGTTTCCACGCCCATTTTTCTGACTTCTTCATCCGACAGCGGAACAGGCTTTGAACCCGGTCCGACAAATCCGGTCACACCGCGCGTATTCCGCACAACAAACCAGCTTTCGTCATTCATGACCATTTTAATCACAACATAGCCCGGGAAAACCTTTCTTTTTACAATTTTCTCCGTGCCGTCTGATTTTTCTTCAACAACATCCTCCAGAGGAACCTCCACGTTCTGGATCAGATCCTGGATTCCGCGGTTGTCAACAGATTTTTCAATATTTGCTTTCACCTTGTTTTCGTAACCGGAATAGGTATGCACAACATACCATTTTGCCTCTTCTGCCATAAAACCTCTCCTTTTATGTTTCGATTCCGTTTCGGTTTTTGCTTAGATTCCTTTTGTAATCAGCTGGAACAGCCAAGCAAAGCCTACGTCTAAAACCGACAGGATGATTGTTGTGATCGCTATGAAAACCAAAATGATAAGCGTATTATGCAATAACTGCTCTCTGTTCGGCCAGGTTACCTTCTTCATCTCCGCCTTTGTCTCGCGGAAAAACTTCATTAAACCGCGCTTCTTTGCCGGAGCTGTATTGGTTGTATCTGCCATAATCTACACTCCTTCTTTTCTTATTTGGTTTCCTTATGCAGTGTGTGCTTTCTGCAGAATCTGCAATATTTGTTCATTTCCAGTCTGTCCGGATCATTCTTTTTGTTCTTCATCGTATTGTAGTTACGTTGTTTGCACTCAGAACAAGCTAAGGTAATTTTAACTCTCATGCCCTCACACCTCCGTTTATTTACATGCGTTTTCTCGGAAAGCGACCTCAAAAATTTGAACACAAAAAAAAGATGTCACTTCTCATCTCATTCATTATACCAGGAAATCTTTCAAAAGTCAAGTGTTTTTTCTTATTTTT
>CAKSJF010000038.1 GCA_934462945.1 uncultured Clostridia bacterium
GTCCGCTTTCAATTTAGCGTACCGGGTTTACTGCAATCCGGATTTCGTACTGATAGCTGGGATTCTGTATATCATCAGAGGGATAAACCTCAAATCCTGCATCATAGGCATATTTATAAATCTCCCTGCATAAAAATTCACCGCAAATCCGCTTGCGGGTTTCCTGGAATGCCTCCGGCAGCTGTTCTGTCCTTTCCGCATGCTGTAAAGGTATTAATAAAATTTATAACAATCTATAATGAATCTGTATTGGACAGAAAAATAAAACGGTGCTATAATAAATATATCAAAATGATAGGTAATAGAAAGGAATGGTCATTCATGGCAGAGAAAAAATACAGATTTGAAACACTTCAGGTTCAGGCAGGGCAGGAACAACCCGATCCGGCGACAGACGCAAGAGCAGTTCCGATTTATGCTTCTACTTCCTTTGTTTTTCACGATTCCCAGCATGCTGCTGATCGGTTTGCACTTAAGGATGCCGGAAATATTTACGGCAGACTCACCAACCCGACGCAGGAGGTTTTTGAAACCAGAATTGCGGCTCTGGAGGGCGGCTCGGCAGCTTTAGCTGTGGCTTCCGGCGCAGCAGCAATCAATTACACCATCCAGGCGCTGGCAAAATCGGGCGAGCATATTGTCGCATCCAAAACAATTTACGGCGGTACATATAACCTGCTGGCGCATACACTACCGCTGACCTCCGGCATTTCTGCAACTTTTGTTGACCCGGATGAGGAGGGTGCATTTGAGGCGGCAATTCAACCGAATACCAAGGCAATTTATATTGAAACGCTGGGAAATCCAAATTCGAATATTATTGATATTGAAGAAATTGCAAAGGTTGCACATAAGCATGGCATTCCGCTGGTAGTGGATTCTACTTTTGCAACTCCGTATCTGGTTCGTCCGATTGAATACGGTGCAGATATTGTGGTGCACAGCGCGACAAAATTTATCGGCGGTCACGGAGCGGCAATCGGCGGTGTGATTGTGGATGGCGGTAGTTTTGACTGGAAAGCATCCGGAAAATTCCCGTGGATTGCTGATCCGAACCCGTCCTATCATGGGGTAAGCTTTGCAGAGGCTGCCGGTGCGGCTGCATTTGTGACCTATATTCGTGCGATTCTTCTGCGTGATACCGGATCAACCATTTCCCCGTTCCATGCATTCTTCTTCTTACAGGGGTTAGAGACGCTTTCCCTTCGTGTAGAGCGGCATGTATCGAATGCGCTGAAAATTGTGGACTATCTGAACAAGCATCCGCAGGTGGAGGCAGTCCACCATCCGTCGCTTGAGAGTGAACCGAGCCATAAGCTTTATCAGAAGTATTTTCCGAACGGCGGCGGTTCAATCTTCACCTTTGAAATTAAGGGCGACGCAAAAACAGCGCAGAAATTTATTGACAATCTGAAGATTTTCTCCCTGCTTGCAAATGTGGCAGATGTGAAATCGCTGGTCATTCATCCGGCATCCACCACACATTCTCAGCTTTCAGAGGAGGAGCTTTTAGAGCAGGGTATCAAGCCGAATACCATTCGTCTTTCGATCGGAATTGAGCATATTGACGATTTGATTGAGGCATTGGACGAAGCATTTCAGGCAGTAAAATAAAAAAACACCGCCGCGGCAGTTTTTGCCGCGGCGGTATTCT
The DNA here is from genome assembly GCA_934462945.1 of uncultured Clostridia bacterium. Classification (GTDB taxonomy): domain Bacteria; phylum Bacillota; class Clostridia; order UBA1381; family UBA1381; genus RQCD01. The sequence goes on from CAKSJF010000038.1 coordinate 1,655, forward strand.
TTTGCTCCTTACGCTTCTGCCGGAGCGCCGACAGGACAGACTCCTGCGCAAGCACCGCATTCGATGCAGGTTCCCTCGTCGATTACATATTGAGAATCGCCCTCGGAAATTGCGCTGACCGGACATTCAGCTGCACATGCGCCGCAGCTGATGCATGCATCACTAATTTTATATGCCATTGGAATACACCTCCTAATAAATATTAATCAGAAAAAGTACCCTTTTTTTGATCTTGTTATCATTATAACACACTTTTTCTGAATATTCAAGATGTTTTCTGTTTTTGTTAAAAAGAAACTTATGTAAACTTGAACGGTGTGGATAAGTTTTTGAAAGTTATCCACGTATTTTATAAAAACCGTTAAAAAAACGTAGGTTATCCATCAAATTGTGTGGATAACTCTGTGGATAGCGTGGATAGTAATGTTTTTGTAATCATTTTGTAAACATGATTATGTAAACACATTACAAATATTGATACATCAGATAGATGGTGCTTTCCTCCAAAAAAATGAGCTGTTCTGCTAAACGCAGAACCCGGCGGTCCTGGTTGGGAGTGAGATTTAAGCTATGTCGGATTTCAGAAATTCCATCCGTGCAGCCTTGGGTTAAAAGCCGGGCGAGGGAGGAGGTGTTTCGGTGAGAGGGGGCAATCAGCCGGGAAAAAAGCTCAAGGCGAAAATAGCGCGGCTGCTCCGGGAGCAGGGACACATCGCACAAAAGCTCGGCGGCAGCGTCGGAGGCAGACTGATATTCCAAAAGCTGGTCTGAGAGTGCACGGCAAAAAATCTGATCATCTGATTCGGCAAGCAAAAGCCGCAGTGTTTCTGCGCCGGTGTAGGCATTTTGATAAAGGAGTTGTAAAAGGTTCATTTTTTTTCCTGCTTTCTTGGGTGTTTGGTTATTTATAGTATAAACAAGATACTTTTTCTTATACTTTTTCTGAAAAAATGGTGGAAATGCGTATTGATTTTCTTTCTTATTTATAATATAATAAAGATTGTGAGGTTTTCACAAATTTTTGAAATACGGATGAGGAGGTTCTCTATGAACAAGAAAGAACTGCTTTACGAGGGAAAAGCAAAAAAGGTGTATACGACCGAGGACGAAAATCTGTACATCGTGGACTATAAGGATGATGCTACGGCATTTAACGGTCTGAAAAAGGGTCAGATCTCCGGAAAAGGCATTGTCAATAATAAAATGTCGAATTACTTAATGCAGATTATGGAAAAACATGGGATACCGACTCATTTTGTGGAGGAAATTTCCGACCGTGAAACGGTGGTTAAGAAAGTGAAAATTATTCCGTTAGAGGTGATTGTCCGGAATATTGCAGCCGGCAGCTTTTCCAAGCGTCTTGGTGTGGAGGAGGGTTCTCCTTTGAAAACCACCATTCTGGAATACTGCTATAAGGACGATGCGCTGGGCGATCCGCTGATTAACGATTATCATGCAATGGCGCTGGGCATTGCAACCCGTGAGGATTTAGATACGATTGCCGATCTGACCTTCCGTGTGAATGAGGTATTAAAGGCATATTTTGCAGGTATCAATATTGAATTGGTAGACTTTAAAATTGAGTTTGGCCGCACACCGGACGGACAGATTATCTTAGCGGACGAAATTTCTCCGGATACCTGCCGTCTTTGGGATGCCGATACCCACGAAAAGCTTGATAAGGATCGTTTCCGCAGAGATCTCGGAAATGTGGAGGAAGCATACGAGGAAGTATTCAAGAGAATCGGTCTGAAATAAGAAAGGAACAGTATGGGAACAAATGTCTATGAAAGCCCGTTAAATACGCGCTATGCATCCCCGGAGATGCAGTACTTATTTTCGCCGGACAAAAAATTCACCACCTGGCGAAAGCTTTGGATTGCACTTGCAGAGAGTGAAAAGGAATTAGGACTTCCGATCACAGAGGAACAGTTGTCGGAACTTCGTGCGCATGTGAATGATATTAACTATGATGTGGCAAAGGCACGGGAAAAAGAGGTTCGGCACGATGTGATGAGCCATGTGTACGCCTACGGTGTGCAATGCCCGAACGCAAAGCCGATCATTCATTTAGGAGCAACCAGCTGCTATGTCGGCGATAACACCGATCTGATTATTATGAAAGAGGCGCTGGAACTGGTACGGCAGAAATTAGTCTGCACCATTTCCGAGCTTTCAAAGTTCTGCCGGGAATATCAGTCGCTCCCGACACTTGCTTTCACGCATTTTCAGCCGGCACAGCCGACCACAGTCGGAAAGCGTGCCACGCTCTGGCTCCAGGATCTTTTGCTGGATTTGGAGGATGTAGAGCATCAGCTGTCCAAAGCAAAGCTTTTAGGCTGCAAGGGAACAACCGGAACGCAGGCAAGCTTTTTGGAGCTGTTTGACGGCGATCATGAAAAATGCCGCAGACTGGATCAGAAGATTGCAGAAAAGATGGGATATTCCGCATGCTTTTCGGTCAGCGGACAAACCTATCCGCGTAAGGTTGATTCACAGGTTTTAAATGTTTTAAGCGGTATCGCACAGAGCGCTTATAAATTTTCAAACGACATCCGGCTTTTGCAGCATTTAAAGCAGATTGAAGAACCGTTTGAAAAATCGCAGATCGGATCGTCTGCCATGGCATACAAGAGAAATCCGATGCGGTCTGAACGGATCGGTTCGCTTTCAAGGTATGTCATTGTGGACGCATTAAATCCGGCAATTACCGCTGCAACCCAATGGTTTGAACGGACGCTGGATGATTCTGCAAACAAGCGAATCAGCATTCCGGAGGCATTTTTGGCGGTGGATGCGATTTTGAATCTGTATATCAACGTGGTAGACGGATTGGTGGTTTATCCGAAAGTAATCCGTCAGCAGTTTATGCGCGAGATTCCGTTTATGGCAACCGAAAATATTATGATGGATGCAGTAAAACGCGGCGGAGACAGACAGGAGCTGCATGAAAAAATCAGAATCTATTCCATGGAGGCTGGAAAGCGCGTAAAGCAGGAGGGACTGGAAAATAATCTTCCGGATCTGATTGCAAACGATCCTGCTTTCGGACTTTCTAAGGATGAAATTATGGAGATTATGCAGCCGGAGAATTTTGTGGGCAGAGCAAGCGAGCAGACGGAGGAATTTTTGAAAAATGACGTTTCTCCGGTCTTGGAAAAATACCGGGCGCTTTTGGGCGTTTCGGTTGAAATTAATGTATAAGAAGGAGCGTGTACTCTTATGGTAAAGGCGATTGTCGGCGCAAATTGGGGCGACGAGGGAAAAGGTAAAATTACGGATATGCTGGCGGCAGATTCCGATATTGTCATCCGCTTTCAGGGCGGAGCAAATGCAGGTCATACCATTGTGAATGAATACGGAAAGTTTGCACTGCATCTTTTGCCGTCCGGGTCATTTAATAAAAATGTAGTGAATATGATCGGAAACGGTGTTGCTTTGGATATTCCGGAGCTTTTCCGGGAGATGGAGGAGATTGTAAGCCGCGGTGTGCCGCGTCCGAATCTTCTGATTTCCGAGCGTGCACAGGTTTTAATGCCGTATCATGTTTTGTTTGATCAGTATGAGGAGGAGCGTCTTTCCGACCGGAAATTCGGTTCTACCAAGTCCGGCATTGCACCGTTCTATTCGGATAAGTATGCAAAGATCGGTTTCCAGGTTTGGGAGCTTTTCCGCGATGAGCAGGAATTAAGAGAAAAGATCAAAAATACCCTGGAGGTTAAGAATCTGATCTTAGAGCATATCTATCATAAGCCGCTGATTGATGCGGACGAGCTGTTTGATACGCTGATGGAATATAAGAAAATGATTGCACCTTATGTAGTAAATAGTGTAGAGTTTATGCATAATGCAATCAAAGAGGACAAGAAAATTTTGCTGGAGGGTCAGCTGGGTTCTTTAAAGGATCCGGACTTCGGTATCTATCCGTTCACGACCTCCTCACATACAGTTGCCGGCTATGGCGCAGTGGGCGCTTGCATTCCGCCGTATGAAATCAAAGAAATTATCACAGTAGTAAAGGCATATTCCTCCGCAGTCGGCGCAGGCGCATTTGTTTCAGAGATTTTCGGAGAGGAAGCAGATGAGTTAAGAAAGCGCGGCGGAGATGGCGGCGAATTTGGCGCAACCACCGGCAGACCGAGAAGAATGGGCTGGTTTGACTGTGTCGCAACGCGTTATGGCTGTATGGTACAGGGTGCAACTCAGGTGGCATTTACCGTTTTGGATGTGCTTGGATACTTAGACGAGATTCCGGTTTGCGTAGGCTATGAAATTGACGGAGAAGTGACAACAGCCTTCCCGACAACTGATAAATTAAACCGTGCAAAGCCGGTTTTAGAGGTACTTCCAGGCTGGAAACAGGACATCCGCGGCATCAGAAATTATCAGGATTTGCCGGAAAACTGCCGGAATTATATCGAGTTCGTAGAAAAGAGAATCGGTGTACCGATTAAAATCGTTTCAAACGGGCCGGGCAGAGAGGACATCATTTTTAAGAATTAACATAAAACACTTACATAGGTGTGAACCGACCCCCAGGATTAGATGTTTCAGTCTGATTTTTGGGGGTCGATTGGTAAAAACATGATTGGCCTTTGTACCGAGATGAAAAAATATAAAGCTTACGAAGGGGGTCTTATGAATGAGCTTAAGGGCAAAGAAAATAATTTCGGTTTTTCTGATGACGGCAATGCTGTTTTCTCTTTCCGGAATCCCTGTTTTGGGAGAAGAAGCGGAAGCAAGCGGACAGGAAAAAACGGAAAGTGTCTCGTTGATGTCAGCGACTGCATCGGTTGAGGGAGAGGGAACGGTTGAACATCCGTATTTAATTAAAACTGAGGCGGATTTGTTCGCTCTTGCAAATGAGGAGCTTACAAACGCTTTGAGTGCAAATTATGAACTGCAAAATGATATTACGGTAACAGCAACCACCTGGGTTCCTATTGGAAATGATACGGCTTTTTCGGGTCATTTTGACGGAAACGGCTATACGGTATCCGGTGTTGTGCTTGAGGGAAGCGGATATCAGTATACTGGATTTTTTGGAAAGAACAGCGGCTTGATTGAAAATTTAACGGTTGATGTTACATTTTCAGCCAGTAAACAGCTTGGCGGCTTGGCAGCACATAGCACAGGCACAATCCGGAATTGTCTGACAAAGGGTACGTTGACGAGTACCTCGAATTTGGTCGGCGGTCTGGTCGGTGAAAATTATAACGGCGCAATTATCGCGTCGGGTTCTGCTGCGACCGTAACTGGAGGAAGTTATGTCGGCGGTTTGGTTGGTCGGAATCATTTTTATTATGGAGCAGGAGATGCCGCTCTGATTAATTGCTATGCCCAGGGAAACGTGACCGGGAGCGATCATGTCGGCGGTTTGGTTGGATATAATTATAGCGAAAGTGGAAACGGTACCGCATTTATCAGACACTGCTATGCCGCCGGAAAGGTGAATGACGGTGAGGGAGCAGGTCTTGTCGGCAGCAATAACGGACGTGTTTACAATTCCTACTATCGCTCCATCAATACCGGTAATTTGATTGGTTATTCCGTTTCTACAACCGAGATGAAAAAACAGGACACATTCTATATGTGGGACTTTGACCACGTTTGGGAAATCAGCGGAAACTATCCGGTGATTCATCTCAGAGGGGCACAGGAAGAGGTATCTTTTCAGGGGGACGGAAGTGCAGCAAATCCATATCTGATCGAAACAGAGGAGCAATTGGCACAGCTGGCTCACAGTGCGGCATATATGGGAAGTGCGAATCAGTCTTATTGTTATCAGCTTGCAAATGACATCACCGTCACAGCAAAATTCTGGACGCCGATTGGTGAATACGCAAGCTTTCATGGAACTTTTGACGGAAACGGACATACCATATCCGGTGTAAAAACCTCCGGGACAAATTATCAGTATGTCGGTCTTTTCGGAGTGAATGACGGAACAATTAAAAATCTGACGGTCAACGGTAATGTAAGCGGTCAGAACAATGTCGGTGTTTTAACAGGCGTTAACCGGGGTACGGTTGAAAATTGTGTTACCAAAGGCAGTGTAACGGGGACCTCCAATTTTGCCGGCGGTATCGCAGGGGAAAACTACAACGGAACAATCAGTGCATCGGGTTCAACCGCAGTTATTACCGGAGGAAATTATGTCGGCGGCTTGGTTGGGCGGAATCACTTTTACTATGGGAGCGGAGATGCTGCCATTACCAATTGTTATGCGCAGGGTAATGTGACCGGAAGCAGTCAGGTCGGCGGCTTGGTCGGATATAATTATGGCGAAAGCGGAAACGGTACGGCAGTGATCCGGAATTGTTATGTTGCCGGAAAGGTAAACGACGGTGAGGGAGCAGGACTTGTCTGCAGCAACAACGGACGTGTTTATAATTCCTACTATCGCTCAACCAATACCGGTAATTTAACAGGTTTTTCTGTCTCTGTCACAGATCTGAAAAAACAGGATACGTTTTATATGTGGGACTTTGACCACATCTGGGAAATGAACGGTAGCTATCCCTATATCAATGTCAGAGGAGAAACACCCAAAATCACGTTTGAGGGTGACGGTGATATCGAGAGTCCGTACTATGTGGAAACAGAAGAACAATTATATGCGCTTGCAGCGGGAGAAGCAAAAACAGGTTCTAAAATTTGCTATCAGCTTGCAAATGATATTACTGTTACCGCAAAATTCTGGATGCCGATTGGAGAATATGACAGCTTTGTCGGTATTTTTGACGGAGACGGACATACCATATCGGGTATCAAAACTTCCGGAACAAATTATCAGTATATCGGTCTTTTCGGAGTGAATGACGGAACGATTCAGAATCTGACAGTTCAGGGAGATGTAAGCGGTCAGAATACGGTCGGTGTTTTGACAGGTCTCAACCGTGGTACAATCGAAAATTGTACCACCGAGGGTACGGCTGCTGCTGCCTCTAACTTTGCCGGCGGTATCGCAGGTGAAAATTACAACGGAACAATCAGCACGTCGGGTTCAACCGCGGCTGTCACTGGAAGCGGTTATGTCGGCGGCTTGGTTGGCAGGAATCACTTTTACTATGGGAGCGGAGACGCCGCTCTGATCAATTGCTATGCACAGGGCGATGTGACAGGAAGTCGTTATGTTGGCGGTTTAGTCGGACATAATTATGGTGAAAGCGGAAGCGGTACAGTGGTCATCCGAAACTGTTATGCCGCCGGAAAAGTAAATGACGGTGCGGGAGCAGGACTTGTCGACAGTAATAACGGACGGATTTATAATTCTTACTATAATGGCGAAAATAACAGCCAGAACAATGTCAATTATAAAAACGGATATCCGGTGTCATTAGAGGAGCTTGCTTCTCCTGCAACCTTTTATATGTGGGACTTTGATTATATTTGGGAGGTAAATGGCAGTTATCCGTATATCAACGTCAGAGGAGAGACGCCGAAAATTGAATTTGAGGGTGACGGTGACAGCGATATCCCATACTATGTGGAAACAGAAGAACAGCTATATGCACTTGCAATGGGAGAAGCAAAAACCGGCTCTAAAATATATTATCAGCTGGCAAATGATATTGCAATCACCGCAAAATTCTGGATGCCGATTGGAGAATATGACAGCTTTGTCGGTATTTTTGACGGAAATGGACATACCATATCGGGTGTCAGAATCTCGGATACAAACTACCAGTATATCGGACTTTTCGGATGCAGCGACGGAACGATTCAAAATCTGACGGTTCAGGGAGATGTAAGCGGTCAAAACCATGTCGGTATTTTGATAGGCAATAACCGGGGGACAATTGAAAATTGTCTCACCGAGGGTACGGCTGCCGGTGCAGTTAACTTGATCGGCGGTCTTGCAGGGGAAAACTATAACGGTACAATCAGTACATCAGGCTCGACCGCAGCGGTTTCCGGGAGCGGCTATGTAGGCGGTCTGGTTGGCCGAAACCATTTTTACTACGGTGATCGCAATGCAGCAATTACAAATTGCTATGCGCATGGAGATGTAACCGCAACCGGTTATGCCGGCGGCTTGGTTGGATATAACTATTATGAAGGCGGTAGCTATACAACGGCAATTCAGTATTGCTATTCCATTGGCGCAGTCACAGGCAGCAGATCAACGGGCGGAATTGTCGGAGAAAATAACGGGGTTGTCACCGCGTCATACTATAACTCTGAAACCTCCGGACAGACTGATACGGTAAAGGGTACTCCGGTAACGACAGCTGACATGAAAGTGAGCAGTACATACACAGGATGGAACTTTAACCAAACATGGGCAATGTCTGAAAATGTTTATGACGGTTACCCATACCTACAAGCAATCATACCGGTTGAAAGGGTCGCAGTGACCGGAATTTCGCTTAAATCCTCAACCCTTTCTCTGGTTGAGGGAAGCAAAGAGACATTAACTGCAACGGTGATACCGGAGAATGCAACCAACAAGGAGGTCGTCTGGAAATCCTCCAACACGGCGGCAGCTACTGTATCAGACGGAATTGTGACTGCAAAAAAACCGGGCACGGCGATCATTACAGCAACGACAGCAGATGGAGGATATACTGCAAGCTGTACAGTTACGGTAACGGCAAAAGAGGCAGAGGTTGTTTCTGTTACCGGAATCACGCTGAATCAGTCGGCGGTAAGCCTTGAACAGGGAAAAACCGAAACACTGATTGCAACCGTTATGCCGGAAAATGCAACCAATCAGTCGGTTGCCTGGAGTTCCTCAGAAGCAAGCGTTGCCAGCGTCCAAAACGGAGTTGTCACAGCGTTGCAGGCAGGAACAACAGTCATCACAGCAACCACAGCTGACGGTGAATATACCGCAAGCTGCGAAATCACGGTTACCGAAAAAACAGTTGATGAAAATGCTCCAACTATTCAAATTAAAAAAGTGAAAGCAAGACCTGGGAATGAGGTGGATGTTGTAATCGAACTGGAGAAGAACACCGGTTTTGCTGATCTGGGAATTGAGGTTGGATATCCGCAGGATGTGATGACGCTTACTAATGTAACCCCTGATTCCAATGTCGGCGGCACATTTACCCCGGCGCAGACCTATACCGTCAATCCGTTTAATATGGGATGGGCTAGTGGAGTAAATATCACCTATAACGGCAGCTTGGCAACCTTGACTTTTGAAGTTGCTGATGACGCAGCAGACGGCTTTTACCCGATTACCCTTGATTACTACAAGGGCAGAGACGGAAATTATGTTGACGGTGATGATGTCAATTATGATGAAAATGAGCAGGCAGTAGGATTTGTGTATATCAGCGGCGGCATTGTTGTGGCAAGCTATATCCCGGGCGATATCAACGGTGACGAAAAAGTCAATAACAAGGATGCAACCGCACTTCTTCGCTATCTTGCAGGCTGGGATGTGGACGGTATTAACACCGACGCCCTGGATACCGATGGAAGCGGAATGGTGAATAACAAGGATGCGACCCATCTGTTGCGCTATCTTGCAGGATGGTCGGTAACGTTACACTGATGGGGGGAATTGCTATGCAGAAAAAAATCAGAGTATTCCTTTTCCTGGCGGTGATGTTGTTTCATATATGCGCAGCTCCGGCATTTGCCGGAACTGCTCCTGTCGTTACGGTTGGAAACGCAGAGGGCAGTGCAGGAGATACGGTAAAAATTCCGGTTATCCTTAGCGGAAACACCGGTTTTGCCAATCTGGGAATCGAAATTGGATACAATCCGGATGTTATGATGCTCAAAAATGTTACGTCTGACTCGAAGGTTGGGGGTATGTTCACTCCGGCACAGACCTATAATGTTCGTCCGTATAATATGGATTGGAACAGTACTGTCAATCTTACCTATAACGGCGTTCTGGCAACCTTGACCTTTGAAATCGCCGGCAGTGCCGCAGACGGCACATATCCGGTTACAGTTGATTACTATAAGGGCAGAGATGGAAATTATACGGATGGCAATGATGTCAACTATGATGAAAATTATCAATCTTTGGGACTTCAATATGTGAACGGAGGAGTGACTGTAAAATCAAGCGCCGGCAACTCCATGGTTGTCAGCGGCGATTCACCGTTGACCGTAAAGCTTACCGGAGATACAAATGTAGGAATTGTTTATGCAGCCATCTATGATGCAAATGGAAAGCTGGAGTATATCAAACAGTATCCGGCAGCAGAGTTCATCCAACTTGAGTATAATGCAGAAATCGGCGCATATATTAAAGTTATGTGGTGGGATGGTAATATGAATCCTATGTGTGAGGCGCAGACGCTCTCACTATAAATAAAAGGCTTGCCGGAAACGCGGCAAGCCTTTTATCGTTATTTTATTTTTTCCAGGTGTAGGGCGAGAATAAAATCAGAATCGGGAAAATTTCTAATCGTCCTGCTAACATGTTAAAGGACATCACATATTTCGACAGATCAGAAAGCGCTGAAAAATTTCTCGTTGGTCCGAATGAATCCAGTCCCGGACCGATGTTATTAATCGCAGTGGCAACTGCGGTAAAATTCTCGGTAAAATTAAAGTTATCCAGACTGATAATCAGAATGGAGGCGATAAAAATGGCGGCATATGCGGCAATAAACACGTTAATGGATCGAATGGTTTCGTGCTCAATCATCCGGTTGTCCATTGTGATTTTATGGGTACTTCTCGGATGTGCCGTCAGTTTCAGCTCCTTTACGATACTCTTTAAAAGAATCATGATTCTGGAAACCTTAATACCGCCGCCGGTACTGCCGGCGCATGCGCCTACAAACATCAGAACAACCAGGATGGTTTTTGAAAAGCTCGGCCATAAGTCAAAGTCTACTGTGGCATAGCCGGTTGTCGTGATAATCGAGGCAACCTGAAAGGCGCTATGCTTCAGCGCTGTCCAGATGCTTGGAAACTGCGGCGCAATATTAATCCAAATCCCCACGGTTGCAAAAAGCACAATTCCCAAATAAAAACGCAACTCATCCGAATGAATAAATTCCTTGAATTTCCGGAGCAGGAGCAGGTAGTAAAGCGAGAAGTTTACGCCGAATAACAGCATAAACACGGTGATCACATTCTGACAGTAGGTGGAATAGTCCGCCATACCGCTGTTCCGGACAGCAAAGCCGCCTGTGCCGGCTGTTCCGAAAGAAATTGTAATCGCGTCAAAGAGCGGCATTTTTCCGAGCAGCAGAAGAATTATTTCCAAAAAGGTCATCACAGTGTAGATTTCATAAAGAATTTTTGCACTGGAACGGATTTTCGGAACTAACTTACTAATCGACGGCCCGGGACTTTCTGCCTTAATCAGATAGAGATTCCCACCGCCGGAAAGCGGAAGAATCGCCACTAAAAAGACCAATACCCCCATACCGCCGATCCAGTGGGTGAAACTGCGCCAAAAGAGCATGCTTTTTGGCAGCGCCTCCACATCAGTTAAAATCGACGCACCGGTGGTGGTAAAACCGGAAACGGTTTCAAAAAACGCGTCAGCAAAACGCGGAATAGCGCCGGAGAGAATAAAGGGCAGACAGCCGAAGATACTCATCACAATCCAGCTCAGCGCCACAATCACAAACCCCTCCTTGGCATAGATGGATTTGTTTTTCGGAGGACGGCGCGTTAAGAGTACGCCGGCAAACAGGCAGACAGCGATGCAGGCTGCAAACACCATGGCGCATGGCTCCTGATAGATCAACGCGCATACAAGCGGCAAAAGCATGCAGACGGCCTCAAAGTTCAAAACCCAGCCTAAGGTATGCAAAACAATTTTATAATTCATCTGGTTTACTTCTTTCTTAAAATATCGTCAAAATCCTGCGCCCCGGTATTGGTCGTTACCACAATAACGGTATCGCCCGGCAGAATTACATCTTTTCCGCGCGGTGTGAGAATTGTACCGTTCCGGTTAATGCAGGCAATCAGAACGTTTTCCTTTAACGGCAGCTCCTCAATGGCAATATGAGCAGCAGGAGAACCCTCCTGAATATGAAATTCCAGAGCCTCTGCCTTTCCGTCTAAAATTACATGCATCGTCTCAATTTCGCTCCCGTAGGAATTTTTCTTGGCGCGCACAAATTTCACGATATGCTCAGCGGTAATGTTTTTCGGATAGATAATTGTGTCTAAGCCTAAATTGCTGACCACATCATCATAAGCAATCCGGTTTACCTTGGTAATTTGCTTTCCGTTCATCTGACTTTTTGCAAAGAGGGAAAGAAGAATGTTTTCCTCGTCAATATTGGTCAGAGCAACAAAGGATTCCGCATATTCAATTCCTTCTTCTAAAAGCACTCTGGTTTCCGAGCCGTCAGCATTGATAATCGTTGCTTTCGGTAAGAGCTGACAAAGCGCTTCGCAGCGTTTTTCGTCCTGTTCGATAATTTTTACATGAATTCCTGTCTGTAAAAGTTTTTTTGCAAGATAATAGCCGGTAGCGCCGCCGCCGACAATAATGGTATCCTTCACGCGGTTGGTTTTGATACCGATTTTTTTAAAAAAGTATGCGGCATTTTGCGGTGCGGCAACAATGCTAATCAGGTCGCCGCTTTTTAAAACAAAATTACCGCCAGGAATAAAGGCGTCCTCTCCGCGCTCTACACCGCAGACTAAAACATCACAGTTGAGCTTGGCGCTGAGATTGGCAATTGCCAGATTGTCTAAAACAGATTCCTGCGGAATCCGGAATTTTAAAATTTCTACCCGTCCCTTTGCAAAGGTGTCGATCTGAATCGCAGTCGGAAAGCGAAGCACTCTTGCAATCTCATCGGCGGCTGTTTCTTCGGGGTTAATAATCATAGCAAGCCCCAAATCGTCCTTTACCAGGCTGATTTCCCTGCTGTATTCTGGCTTGCGCACCCGGGCAATCGTCTGACAGTTTCCTGCTTTTTTTGCAATCAGACAGGTCAGGAGGTTCAATTCGTCCGAACCGGTGACTGCAATCAGAATGTCTGCATTTTCAATTCCTGCCTCGGTGAGCGTTTCGAGGCTTGCGCCGCTTCCCACAACTCCCATCACGTCGTACTGATTGATGGTATCCTGCACCACCTGATAACGCGGATCGATGACGGTGATATTCTGACCGCCCTCATGATTCAGCTGTTCTGCGAGCTTTTGCCCAACCTTGCCGCAGCCGGCAATAATAATATTCATAGCTTGTTCCTTTCTCGTTTATGTGATAGAATCGAACTCATTATAAGCTATTTTTTTTGCTTTGTCAATAGAAATTGGAAAAATTTTTAATCATGATTCAGTTTTTCGCGGGCAAGTGCGGCGAGATCCTCATGATTATAGGAATCCTGGTAAACTGCGAAGGAGTCGGGTTGCTCCTGCGAGCCTGCTTTTTTGCTCCGGAATTTTTCATCATCCGTCTTTGCCTGCTCCGGTGTTTTGATTCCCTGCTGATACCAGCGTTCAATAATTTTATCAATATAAGGAAAGGACAGCTTTGCAGTCTGGATGATACACTGCTCATAAGCAAGCTTCACCATTTCCTCGCTCATGCCGCAATGCTCATGCCATTTGTTCAGAAACTGTTCCTCATTCTGGCTCAGAGCGCGGTCGGTAATGCCCATGATTTTCCGGAGCGAATGCAGATAGGAGGTTTTCTGCTCCTCATTCTGTAAATATTGTTCCACAGCGTCCATGCTGTTAATCCCTTTTTCATGCCAGGAAATTGCAACCTTTTCAATATAGTTCATATTACGCTTGTCCTTGGAGACACAGTATTCTAAAAGCATCAGAATCACTTCCGGCGCAAATTTTAATCCGTCGTAGAACCAATAGAGTGTTTCCAGCTCGTTTGGCGAAAGCGGTTTTCCTAAAAGCTCCTGTGAAAGGGCAACCAGATCGGCAAGCGCCGGGTTTTCGGAAACTGCCAGCGGGGCTTCGTTTGGGGCATATGCCGGGCGGTGATCTTCGCTTTGTGTCTGCGATTTTGGGAAATCGGCTTTTACCTGGCTTTCGCCCTGACAAAAGGTGATGACGTCACCGCATTCGGAAATTGCACCCACGCTGTTCCAATGCGTAAATGCCTGCAACACGTCACTTTCTAAAATATTCAGAGCATTTGCAATCTCTGCATTGCTGATCGACTGACCGTGGCAGGCAAGATTTAAGGCGTATAAATACACCTTCACAAAGATTCCGTTTGCATCCCGCATCAAATGCTCTACGAAATAGGATGAAACTGGAATAAAATCACGATTAACTGTAAATTTTGGCATAGTAATCTCCATTCATGTGTAAAAATCTAAAATTTTCCTCGAATATCTGTTGACAGATCGAAAAAGATGTGATATAATCAGATATTGTATAATGATAATAATATGGGCTTATTTTCGTCTGCTGTAACAATAACAACATTATAGCACACCTTTCTGGAAAAATCAAGAGGAGATTTCCAAAAGAAAATGAGGAGCACATTTATTAGGTACAAATATGAATGAGGTGATTGATTTAATGATGCATGAGATTCAATTGGGTAAAAACACCAGACTCAGTTACTCAAAAATCAATGAGGTATTGGAAATGCCGAATTTGATTGAAGTGCAGAAAAAGTCCTACCAGTGGTTTTTGGATGAGGGACTTCGTGAAGTATTTCACGATATTTCCCCAATCAAGGATCACTCGGGGCATTTGGCGCTGGAATTTTTTGATTACAAGCTGGATTATAACTCTAAGTATTCTGTTGAGGAGTGCAAGGAGCGCGATTCCAAATATGCCGCGCCGCTTCGCGTAAGCGTCCGCCTGATCAATACGGAAACCGGCGAGATCAAGGAGCAGGAAATCTTTATGGGAGATTTTCCGCTGATGACCGAGCAGGGAACGTTTATCATCAACGGTGCAGAGCGTGTTATTGTCAGCCAGTTGGTTCGTTCGCCTGGAATTTATTACGGTTTTGAACGGGACAAGACAGGAAAACCGCTTTATAATTCCACTGTAATCCCGTACCGCGGCGCATGGCTGGAGTATGAGACGGATTCCAATGACGTATTCTCCGTCCGGATTGACCGTACCAGAAAAATTCCGGTTACGATCCTTTTGCGTGCTATGGGTCTGGAATCCAATAGTCAGATTCTGGAGCTGTTCGGCGAGGATCAGCGTTTTACTGCAACCTTTGATAAGGATCCGACCACAACCCGTGAGGAAGCGCTTTTGGAAATCTATAAGCGTTTGCGTCCGGGTGAACCGCTGAATGTTGAAAATGCAGAGCAATTAATCACCAATATGTTCTTTGATCCCAAGCGTTATGATCTTGCGCATGTGGGACGTTATAAATATGATAAAAAATTAGGTATGGCTGCAAGAATTGCCGGAAAAACAATTGCCGATAACGTGGCAGATCCGAGAACCGGTGAAATTTTGGCAGCAGCAGGAGACACGTTGAGCAAGGAGACTGCGCGTGCAATTGAGCGTGCCGGCGTGAATATGCTGGATTTGATGGTAGATGATCACCGCGTCCGCGTGTTCTCAAACGATATGGTTTATCTTTCTGAATATGTGGATTTTGATGTGTCTGATCTGAACATCAAAAAAGTTCGCCGCGCCGTTTTGGAGGAAATCTTAAACGAAGCAGAGGGCGAGGAAGAAATCAGAAAGCAGATCGCAAACCGGATTGACGAACTTTGTCCGAAACATATTACCATTGAGGATATGTTTGCATCCGTCAATTATGTGATTAACTTAGCAAACGGAATCGGCAGCTTAGATGATATTGACCATTTAGGAAACCGCCGTCTGCGTTGCGTGGGCGAGCTTCTGCAAAACCAGTTCCGGATTGGTCTTTCCAGAATGGAGAGAGTTGTCCGCGAGCGAATGACCATTCAGGATATGGAGATCATTACACCGCAGACGCTTATTAATATTCGTCCGATTATTGCGACAATTAATGAATTCTTTGGTTCTTCCCAGCTGTCACAGTTCATGGATCAGCCGAATCCGCTGGCAGAACTGCGTCATAAGAGAAGAATTTCAGCATTGGGTCCGGGCGGTCTTTCGCGTGACCGTGCAGGCTTTGAAGTGCGTGACGTTCACTATTCGCATTATGGAAGAATGTGTCCGATTGAGACACCTGAAGGTCCGAACATCGGTCTGATCACTTCCTTGGCAACCTTTGCGCAGATTAATGAATACGGCTTTGTAGAAGCGCCGTACCGCCGCGTGGATACGGAAACCGGGCGGGTTCCCGATGAAATTGTATACATGCCAGCAGACACCGAGGATGAATTTATCATCGCTCAGGCAAATGAGCCGTTGGATGAGGAGGGTCACTTCTTAGACAAAAAGGTATCTGCACGTTACCGGGATGAAATTTTAGAGGTTCCCGGCTCTGACGTCGACTACATGGACGTATCGCCGAGACAGCTGGTATCGGTTGTTACCGCTTGTATTCCGTTTTTGGAAAACGACGATGCAAACCGTGCGCTCATGGGTTCAAACATGCAGTGTCAGGCAGTTCCGCTTTTGACCACCGATTCTGCAATTGTCGGAACGGGTATGGAATATAAGGTTGCAAGAGACTCCGGCTCGGCAGTACTGGCAAAGGAAGCCGGAACGGTTGAAAAGGTATCGTCTGATGAGGTTATTATTAAGGGCGATGGAACAGGAATCCGCCACCGCCATAAGCTCATTAAGTTTGCGCGTTCCAACCAGTCCACCTGCATCAATCAGCGTCCGATTGTGGCTGAGGGTGAGCATGTGGAAAAGGGAGACATTATTGCAGACGGCCCGGCTATGAATAACGGTGAGCTGGCGCTTGGTAAGAACATTCTGATCGGATTTATGACCTGGGAGGGTTATAACTACGAGGACGCTGTTCTGATTAGTGAGGAGCTTGTAAAAAATGACGTATTCACATCAATCCATATTGAGGAATATGAGTGCGAGGCAAGAGATACAAAGCTTGGCGCAGAAGAAATTACAAGAGATATTCCGAATGTTTCGGAGGATACATTAAAGGATTTAGACGAGCTGGGAGTCATCCGCGTTGGTGCGGAGGTACATTCCGGCGACATCTTAGTCGGCAAGGTTACCCCGAAGGGCGAAACAGAGCTGACCGCAGAGGAACGCCTGCTCCGTGCAATCTTCGGTGAAAAGGCAAGAGAAGTGCGCGATACCTCTTTGAGAGTGCCGCACGGTGAAAACGGTATTATTGTTGATGTAAAGAAATTCACACGTGAAAACGGCGACGAGCTGCCGCCGGGTGTGAACCAGGTTGTCCGCTGCTATATCGCACAAAAGAGAAAGATTTCTGTCGGCGATAAGATGGCAGGACGTCACGGAAATAAGGGTGTTGTCTCCCGTGTACTTCCGCAGGAGGATATGCCGTTCTTGTCTGACGGAACGCCGTTGCAGATCGTGCTGAATCCGCTGGGTGTGCCGTCCCGTATGAATATCGGTCAGGTGCTTGAAATGCATTTGGGTTATGCATTCCGGACAATGAGCTTACAGTCTCCGGAGGAGATTGCTGCAAGAACCATTGATGTCCTGATTGATAAGGTTGAGCGTGAGCATCTGGAGGATGCGCAGAAAGAGGCAGTGCTTGCAATTCTGCATGATGCTGACTGTGCTGTTCATAAGGATGAAATTATGGCAGCAATCAAAGAAAACGGCAGCATTGATGAAGAAACGACAAAGAGGGTTGAAGAACTGACTGATTATTGCATTCAGTACCGCGACACCATCTTAGAAGCAAAGCAGAAACAGATTGAAAATCATAAGGAATATATCAAAATTGCAACGCCGGTATTTGACGGCGCTGAGGACGAAAACCTGAGAGAAGCATTTGTACAGGCAGGACTCCGTACCGACTTTAAGTCGGAGGTTTACGACGGAAGAACCGGAGATAAATTTGATAACCCGGTAACGGTTGGCGTCATGCACTATCTGAAACTCGACCACTTGGTTGACGATAAGATTCACGCGCGTTCCACCGGTCCGTACTCCTTAGTAACGCAGCAGCCGCTCGGCGGTAAGGCACAGTTCGGCGGTCAGCGTTTCGGAGAAATGGAAGTATGGGCGCTGGAGGCATATGGCGCAGCATACACCCTACAGGAAATTCTGACTGTAAAGTCGGACGATATTGTCGGACGTGTTAAGACCTATGAGGCAATTGTAAAGGGAGAGAATATCCCGACTGCCGGCATTCCGGAAGCATTTAAGGTGCTTGTGAAAGAATTACAGTCACTGGCATTGGATATTAAGATCTTAAATGGCGACATGGAAGAAATCGACCTGAATGAATTCTTAGAGGATGATGATGACGATACCGTTGATCAGGAAGATATGCGTGCAACCATGGAGGATCGAGCTCTGTTCAGTTCAGAGGATGAGGAAGAAATCGGAGATGAGATGACCATCGAGGATATGGATGATGATGAAACAGATTATGATGATTCGCTCTATCTTGATGAGGACGAGGCAGCAGCCGAGCCAGACAGCGAGGATCTCATTTTAGACGATTTTGTCGATTAAGATTGGAGGGTTTATATGCCGGAAAAAGAAAACAAAGAATTAAACTTTGAAGCAATCAAAATCGGTTTAGCCTCACCGGAAACAATCAGAGGCTGGTCCTACGGCGAAGTAAAAAAGCCGGAGACGATTAACTATAGAACCTTAAAGCCGGAAAGAGACGGCTTGTTCTGCGAAAGAATTTTCGGGCCGACAAAGGACTGGGAATGTCACTGCGGTAAATATAAAAAAATCCGCTATAAGGGTGTTGTCTGCGACCGATGCGGTGTTGAGGTAACAAAATCCAAGGTTCGGCGTGAAAGAATGGGACATATCGAGCTGGCAACCCCGGTTTCGCATATCTGGTATTTTAAAGGTGTTCCGTCCGCTCTGGGATTGATTCTGGATATCTCTCCGCGGCATTTGGAAAAAGTGCTTTATTTTGCCGCCTATATCGTAACCGACCCGGGAAAATCCAATCTGGAGCAGAACCAGATTTTAACCGAGCGTGAATATCGCGAGGCATATGAAAAATACGGCGATAAGTTCCAGGCAGGCATGGGTGCAGAAGCCATCCGCGATCTTTTGGTAAAGATCGACTTAGAGGCGCTTTCCGCAGAATTAAAGCAAGAGCTGGAAGAATCGCAGGGACAGAAAAAAGCAAGAGTCATTAAGCGTTTGGAAATTGTGGAGGCATTCCGTCTTTCCGGCAACCGTCCGGAATGGATGATCCTGACAGTTGTTCCGGTCATTCCGCCGGATCTGCGCCCGATGGTACAGTTGGACGGCGGACGTTTTGCAACCAGTGACTTAAATGATCTTTACCGCCGTGTGATTAACCGGAATAACCGTCTGCGCCGCCTGTTGGAATTGGGTGCGCCGGACATCATTATCCGCAACGAAAAGAGAATGCTCCAGGAGGCAGTGGACGCGCTCATTAATAACGGTCGCCGCGGAAGAACGGTTACCGGTCCTGGAAATCGTGCTTTGAAATCCCTTTCCGATCTGTTAAAGGGTAAACAGGGACGTTTCCGTCAGAACCTGTTGGGAAAGCGTGTTGACTATTCCGGACGTTCGGTTATCGTTGTCGGACCGGAGCTGAAAATCTATCAGTGCGGTCTGCCGAAAGAAATGGCAATTGAGCTGTTTAAGCCGTTTGTAATGAAAGAATTGGTTGCGCGCGGCTTTGCACACAACATTAAGAGCGCAAAACGGATGGTGGAGAGAGTCCGCCCGGAGGTTTGGGACGTTTTAGAAGATGTAATTAAGGAGCATCCGGTCCTCTTAAACCGTGCGCCGACTCTGCATAGACTGGGTATTCAGGCATTTGAGCCGAAATTGGTAGACGGACGTGCTTTAAAGCTGCATCCGTTGGTATGTACCGCATATAACGCAGACTTCGACGGAGACCAGATGGCAGTTCACGTTCCGCTGTCTCCGGAAGCACAGGCAGAAGCGCGTTTCCTGATGCTTTCTGCAAATAACCTCTTAAAACCGCAGGACGGTCACCCGGTAACTGTTCCGACACAGGATATGATTCTGGGAAGCTATTATCTGACGATTGTAAAAGAGGATGAGCTGGGCGGAAAGGACGATCCGAACCGGAATCCGGACGAGGAATGGCATCCGCGCTGCTTTACAAGCTTTGACGAAGCGCTTTTAGCATATGATAATAAGGAATTGGGTCTGCATACCCCGATTAAGGTTCAGACGACCCATCCGGTTCGCCCGGATACAGACGACATCCCCGGAAACCAGGAGATTGTTCCGGAGGCAGAGGGTGAAATGAAGTATGTGGATGCGACAGTCGGAAGAATTATCTTTAACAAGAATATTCCGCAGAGCCTTGGCTATGTAGACAGAACCAATCCGGAGACTGCTTACGATCTGGAAATTAACTTTATTGTCGGTAAGAAACAGCTGGGCGATCTGATCGGAAGATGTATCCGTAACCACGGTATCAGTAAAACCTCCGAGGTGCTGGATTTAATTAAGGCAACCGGTTACAAGTACTCTACAAGGGGTGCAATCACCGTTGCTGTGTCCGATATTGAAGTACCGGAGAAGAAAAAAGACATTCTGGCAAATGCCGAGGTTGAAATTGAGAAGATTACAAAGAAATATAAGCGCGGTCTGTTAACAGACGAGGAACGCTATAACCAGGTTATCAAGACATGGGCAGCAGCCTCTGAAAAAGTAACGCAGGCGATGATGGAGCATTTAGGAAAGTTCAATCCAATCTTCATGATGGCGGATTCCGGAGCGCGTGGTAGCGTGAACCAGATTCGTCAGCTTGCCGCAATGCGTGGTTTGATGGCAGATACGCAGGGTCGTACAGTCGAAATCCCGATCCGTGCAAACTTCCGTGAGGGTCTGAACGTATTGGAGTACTTCATTTCTTCCCACGGTGCAAGAAAGGGTCTTACCGATACTGCGCTCCGTACTGCCGATTCCGGTTATCTGACCAGACGTCTGGTAGATGTATCGCAGGATGTTATCGTTCGTGAAACAGACTGCGGAACAGATCAGGGTGTTTGGGTATCGGCGATTATGGACGGAAACGAAGTTATCGAGCCGCTTAAGGATCGTATTATTGACCGTGTGGCAAGAGAGGACGTTCTGCATCCGGAAACAGGAGAAGTGCTGGCAAAGGGCGGCGAAATTATCGACCGCGAAGCGGCAGAAAAAATTGTTGCTGCCGGAATCCAAAGTGTCTATATCCGCAGCGTTCTGACCTGTCAGACAAAGACGGGTGTTTGCTCCAAGTGCTATGGAACAAACCTGGCAACCGGCGAATTGGTGAATGTCGGCGAGGCAGTTGGTATTATTGCCGCACAGTCCATCGGTGAGCCGGGTACACAGCTGACCATGCGTACTTTCCATGCCGGCGGTGTTGCATCGGGAAGTGATATTACCCAGGGTCTTCCGCGTATCGAGGAGTTGTTCGAGGCACGCCGACCGAAAGGTCTTGCAATTATTTCTGAAATTGCCGGACGTGTCAGCATTGTAGAACAAAAGCGCAGACGTGAAATTACTGTGACCAATGATGAAATTGGTGAGGCAAAAACCTATATGATTCCGTATGGTTCAAGCATTAAGGTTGAGGACGGCGAAATGATTGAAAAGGGCGCACCGCTCACAGCCGGTTCTATTAACCCGAACGACATTTTGAGAATCCAGGGTCCGCGCGAAGTGCAGGATTATATCACACGAGAAGTTCAGAGAACTTACCGTATGCAGGGTGTTGATATTAACGATAAGCACGTTGAGGTAATTACGCGTCAGATGCTCCGGAAAGTTCGTGTAGAAGAGCCTGGAGATACCGATCTCTTAATTGGCTCGTTGGTGGATAAACTGGATCTGGAAAAAGCAAACAGACAGCTTGCTGAGACAGAGGGTGCAACCCCGGCAACCTATTCGGATGTTCTCTTAGGTATCACTAAGGCATCCCTGGCAACCGATTCCTTCCTGTCCGCTGCATCTTTCCAGGAGACTACGAAGGTTCTCACCGAGGCAGCCATCAAAGGAAAGGTTGACCCGTTGGTTGGCTTAAAGGAAAATGTTATTATCGGTAAACTGATGCCTGCCGGAACTGGTATGCCGCTCTATAAGGATGTGGAAATTACCATTGACGGTCAGGAAGTTGACGATAGCGAAATTCAATAATCAAAAAAAGGAGAAGCTGCGGCTTCTC
>CAKSJF010000039.1 GCA_934462945.1 uncultured Clostridia bacterium
GCTTTACAGCACGGAATCGAAAAAAGCCTTCTAAATTGATATACCGTTCCCTACTCAGGTATGCCGATAGATCGTCGGACAAAACGGCATGCAAATCTGCATAGTGATTTTTAAACTGTTTCCGGCATTCATCTTTTACGAACATCTGTTCTTTATCTGTCAATAAATCCAAACATGGTTTGAGAAATTCTTCCATACATTTTTCGTCATATAGAAACATAATTCGATCAGATAATTCGGAAACCATTTTTTGAAAATCGGATTCAGAAGAAACAACCACGCAGAAAACCTGTTGACAATCTGCAATTTGGTATACGTTCTGCACAGCTTCACTTCCCTCTTAAATAGATTCGTAAACCGGAATGATTGATCCGATATCCACAGGAATCCCATCATGCAAAAATTGAAAAGAAACATGATATTTTCTACAAAAATTCCGCATTTCCAAAAAATCGGGATGCTGTGACAGATTTCCGTTTACCAACAGTATTTCCCTGGAAATGAGTCCGCAGCAGCCGCCGATAAAACCGTACGGAAATCCGGGTAACCGAATACTTCCCTCCTGGATTTTCAGCACATCTATTCCGTTCAGATCCGCTTTTGAGGCAATTTTTGAATCGGACGTTATGATCGCATTTTCGGAAATGACAGCAACGGAACACTTTGTATAGCCTTGTGGAACATCTATTAATGTAACACCGTTTTGCTCAAAATATTCACATATTACAGAATCGGTGTATTTTGCATGATGAAACGCATACCTGTTTACTCTTGCTACATTATATGCAATATCCTCCGGATAGTGCCTGCCCACCGGTGTTTTTCCGCGCAAAATCTTTGCGTCCGGAAAGATTTTTTGAAAATAAGCTGCTGTTTCCGGTGCAGAAACAAAGAAACGTCCCCCAAGGTGATGCAGCATTAAATCCGGGTGGTGCGCAATCTCTGGATATGCAATATTCACCTTAGGAGTCGGAATGATTTTTGGAATTCCCTCTCTGCCCTTCAATTGATAGCTGCACAGCATGTCTGTCACCGTGCCGCAAGGCAGATTGGGGTTCTGTAAAAAGCGTTTAGTTGACATAATTATATTATGTCAACTATTTAGAAAATCTACGGCGCTTTGCACCAGTACTGCCGTACCAATTGGGAGTGCATTTTCATTTGCAAAAAAGTCCGGACTGTGAATCGGACTGTTATGCGTCTCATCTCCCACACCCAAACGGAAATAGCATGCTGGAACGCGTTCTGCAAAATATGCAAAATCATCCCCGGCAAGAGAGGAAAATTCTAATTCTTCGGTTTTTTTCACACAGGAGAGCTTTTTTGCAGCATTTTGTACCAACTGATTCATCGCCGGAGTATTGATCGTTGGCGGATAAAGCGACCGATAAGTAAATTCGCAGCTCCCCCCCATCGCTTTTGCAATGGTTTCTGCACAAGTTTGCAGTTCCTCGGCGATTCTTTTCCGGGTTTTCGGATCAAGCGAACGGACAGTTCCCTCTAAATAGGCTGTTTCCGGAATCACATTCGGGCAGTTTCCGGCATGTACAGAGCAGACAGAAACTACACAAGGGTTCATCGCTCCGACTGTTCGCCGCGCAATTCCCTGGTAAGCCTTAATAATTTCTGCTGAAATGGCAATGGGATCGACGCATTGCTCCGGTGCAGAACCGTGCCCTCCGGTTCCGTGCACTGTCATGACAAACTCGTCCGGAGATGCCATGATTGCACCGTCTCGAAACTGAAGTGTCCCCCACTTTGCCAAGGGTTCGACATGGAGCGCAAGGGCAGCATCCACGCACGGATTTTCCATAACACCTGACTCGATCATAGGCAGTGCGCCGCCCTCTCCCTCCTCTGCCGGCTGGAATACAAGCTTGACAGTTCCGCATAGCTGCTCTTTGTATTGGTTTAGGATTTTTGCCGCACCTAAAAGACACGCGGTATGGACATCATGTCCGCATGCGTGCATACATCCGGAATGCCCGGAGCGAAACGGTAGATCGTTTTCCTCTGCAATCGGCAGACCGTCTATATCGGCACGCAGGAGGATTGTTTTTCCGGGTTTTCCGGTATCAATCACCGCCGCAACTCCGGTTTTCGCCATTGTCTGATAGGAAATTCCCAGCTGATCTAAATAATTTCTGATCAATGCTGAGGTTTTTTCCTCGCAAAAGCATAGCTCCGGAATCCGGTGCAGGCTTTCCCGGATTTTGATTAGTTCGTCCCTGATTTCAAAAACTGCTTTTTCCCACATTGTTTTATCCCCTATTGTATCATTGCATTAAATTCTTCTTCTGATATAATCGTAATACCTAAGTTTTGCGCCTTTTCCAGCTTGCTCCCTGCTTCCTCTCCTGCTAAGACATAGGAGGTTTTCTTTGAGACGGAGGAGGAGGTTTTCCCTCCAAACTGTTCTATCAGATCGGATGCTTCTTTTCTGGAATAGGTCGGCAGCGTTCCGGTCAAAACAAAGGTTTTTCCGGCAAAACGCTGATCCGCTGCCGTCTCCTTGACCTGATCCTCCATAGAAACACCTGCATTTTTCAGACGTTCCAAAAAGGCAATATTCTGCGGTTCTTCAAAAAATTCTACAACGCTTTCCGCCATTGCAAGTCCGATATCGTCTATCTGTGTTAAATCTTCCACCGTTGCAGCACGTAAAAGGCTTAATTTCGGATAATTCTTTGCCAATAGCTTTGCAGCCTTTTCTCCGATATGTCGGATTCCAAGCGCATGAATGAGGCGGTAAAGCGGATTTGATTTTGATTTTTCCAGAGAAGCCATCAGATTTTGCGCGGATTTTTCGCCCATTTTATCCAATCCGGCAATTTCCTCCGGATTCAGATAATACAAATCTGCCGCAGTCTCGATCATACCCAATTCCAAAAAGCGTTCAATGATAGACGGACCTAATCCGTCAATATCCATCGCACTGCCGGAAACAAAATGAATGATATTCCGGAGTCTTTGCGCCGGACAGTTCATGCCGGTGCAGCGGTGCGCTGCCTCGCCGTCCTCGCGGACAATCAGCGCTCCGCACTCTAAGCAATGCGTTGGCATATGAAATTCTTTTTCATTTCCGGTTCGCTTATTTTTGCAAACCTCTAAAACCTCCGGAATAATGTCTCCGGCTTTCTGCACCAAGACAGTATCACCGATTTTAATGTCCTTTTCGACAATATAATCATAGTTGTGGAGCGTTGCACGTGAAACAGTTGAGCCTGCAACACGAACCGGCTCTAAAATGGCAAGCGGTGTCAGCACACCGGTGCGTCCGACCTGAACGGCAATATCTAAAATTTTGGTTTCTTTTTTCTCTGGAGGAAATTTATAAGCAATCGCCCAGCGCGGAAACTTTGCAGTCGAACCAAGCAGCGTCCGCATTGCAAAGTCATTTACCTTAATGACCGCGCCGTCAATATCGTAGCCAAGACCCTCACGTTCCTCTCCGATTTCCAGCACACGGCGGAATGCAGAACTGATATCCGGATAAAGTGTATCATCCTGAATTGTGGTGAATCCCTGTTCTTTTAAAAACCGCAGTCCGTCCAGATGGTTTGTGATTTCAACACCCTCCACCTGCTGAATATTAAATACAAAAATATCTAATTTCCGTTTTGCACAGATTTTAGAATCAAGCTGACGGAGCGAGCCGGCAGCAGCGTTTCGCGGATTTGCAAATAACGGTTTTTCTAAAACTTCCTGTTCCGCATTCAGCTTTTCAAAGTTTTTCTTTGAAAGATATACCTCTCCGCGCACCTCTAAATATGGAATCGGATCTTTTAGTTTCAGCGGAATTGACCGGATTGTTCGGAGATTTTCGGTTACATCCTCTCCCACCAGTCCATTACCGCGCGTAGATCCGCGCACAAACAAGCCGTCCCGATATTCCAAAGAGACAGAAAGACCGTCTATTTTTTGTTCCACCACATATCCCGGATGCGATACAATGACAGAAACACGTTTGTTAAAATCCAGAATCTCATTTTCGTTAAATGCATCTTGTAAGCTTTCCATCGGAACGGTGTGCTCCACGCTTTCAAATTGGGATAACACCGCACCGCCGACACGCTGTGTCGGTGAATCAGCACGCCGCAGCTCCGGATGCTCTGCTTCTAAGGTTTCTAACTCCCGGAGCAGCTTATCATATTCAAAATCCGAAATTTCCGGCGCGTCATCTTCATAATATTTCCGGCTGTGGTAGTTTAGTAAATCGGTCAGCTCTTGTATTCTTTGTTCCATTTTTCTTTCCTCACATGATATTGTATAAAAGTGTGGCAGCCTCTGCACGTGTTACAGATTTTTGCGGGCGGATGCTGCCATCCTCATATCCCGAAATCAGTCCGCTGTTTTTCAACACACCAAATGCATGTAATGCCCAATCCGGAATATCGGCAGTATCTGTATAATCCGGTGTGACATACCGGAGCTTATCTGGCAGCGTCCGTGCCAGGATTGCGATCACTTCTGCACGCGTGATCGAATCGTTGGGGGCAAAATAGACTCCGTCATCTGCCTTTTTTCCGCTGATGATCTGTGCATTTGCCATTGCGGCTACATGCGTTTTTGCCCAGGATGGAATCTGATCTGCATCCTTAAAATCAAGGCTTGATTCCTCTGATGAAAGCTTTAGATAATTGCTGATCATAACGGCAAATTCTGCACGCGTCATAGAATTTTCAGGATAGAAGTACCACGCGCCGTTATTCTCGCTGCCGTTTAACACGCTTTGCCGGTTCATATAGGAAACAATATTTTCTGCCCAGTGTCCGGACATGTCTGAAAACGGGTTTTCTATCCCGGCGGTCAGACTTTTTGTTGTAATTCCGTGGTAGCCGTCAACGGTTTTTGCGATTGCTTTGATTTTATGCGGCTGCGACATAAAGTCACCGGAAAGCGGATAGGTGTAACGCACATGCCGTTCGTCTATTTCTTCTGCTGTCACATACTCGTTTCCAACAATATTTTCTCCGTCAATCAGAATCTGGCTGTTTAAAGAATCCATCTCGCTTTGATAGCAGAACATATCCACCGAAAGCGTGTTATCTGCAATCTGTATCTCGCTATACGGATATAGTTCTGCTGCGGTTTCTCCCCCGGAGATCTGCACCGGAATGTCAAAACCGGCAGCGCCTTTTTGAATGTGGAGCGTTCCGGATAAGCCGGCATTCTGCGAAAGAATCAAGGTTCCGTCCTCGCTGACCGTTCCCAGCTGATCGTCTGAAAGCCACCAGCCGAACGCAGTCGGAACACCTCCCAAATCCTTGTTATAATAGGTCGCTTTTCCGTTTAAATGAATTTTACTGTCGGCAGGAGCTGTAATTTTTGTCAACTCCTCGCCGGTATCGGCATTTAAAATTGAAAGTCCGGTCGGGGTTTCAATCGACCGATAGGTAAAGCTGCCGGACACATCCCCGGAGGTTACCGTAACCGTTACCGCTTCGTCTCCCCAAAATTCTAAATATCCGCTGTCCGAAATTTTTGAGTTTCCCTCACTGATCTGATAAGACACATTTTCCGGTGTAGCAATTGCATGATTATTCGTGTCGGTTGCAGCTGGGTAAAGCTGCAAGCCTGTGCCGGATAAACCAACTGCGGTATAAGGATAAAGAAACAGGTTTCCAAATTCTCCGCTTGCCTCCTGAACGTTTTGCAGGAAGATGAAGTTTGTCACCTTTCGGAGCGCTCCGTCAGACGGAGAATTGATAATGGAGCTTTGTTCGTTTCCGGGATAAATTCCTCCCATAGTGGTCGAGCCGCCGCCGTCTAAATTCAGCGCATTCACGCATCCTAATTCTTTCAAACGTGAGGCAAGTGTTTTTTGCTGCACACCGTAGCTGTAATTTTTTTGCCGTCCGTCAATGACATAGAGCAGCACTGTACCGTCGGCTTTAATACCAACCGCACTTCTTGGCGCTGCGCCTGCTTCGAGATTCGGTGCAATTTCGCCGTTGATCAGAATTTGCTTTCCCTCACTTCCTAACGCGTTATATGCGCCGTTCCAAAGCTCCAGATCAGCGGCGGCAGTGCAGGAAATTGTGACAGAGTCTCCCTCGGAAAGGCTCTGCATCAGGGATTTTGACCATGCGTTTCCGTTCAGGTTCATCGTCATAATCAATTTTCCCTCCGGGATTGCTACCTCGCCAGGGGCATACTCGATTTTTTCTACCGTACCGTTTATGATCATTCCCAATGCCGGCTGCTGACCGTTTGTATCCAATGTAATATTAATGGTATTCGGGGTTGCTTTTGTGGTCTGTCCAAATTCGTCGGTGTAAAGCGTGACAACCTCCGTCGAATTCTGGCAGTATTTATTGATATGTGTTAAATCCAGCTCATAGTTCTCTGCTCCGAAAATAGCAGTTGCCTGGATTCCGAGCTTGCCCATAAAAGCAGAACCGTCCTGACGGAATCCAACTGCGTCCAAAACAGTTGCGTCTTTGGAGGTGATTTCTCCGTTTGTGATGACATGTCCCATTGGAACACCGGTTTGGAATGAGAAAAAGGACGCATTAATTCCGAGCATCGGATAAAGCTTTTGCGTCTGCATATATTCCATGACCTGTGAAAGATTCCGCTTGCCCCAAATAGAATCCCCGGTTACCACCATCGGTCGAACCGCGCTGTTCGGTGTATATTCTGCATAATATTCCGTTTGCAGTCCGACACCCTTTTGATCGGATAAATAGGTATTCCTGGTCAGAAAAGTACTTCCGCCAAAGGGCAGCGTACCGCCCTCAACCCATTGACTGCCTAAAACAGATGCATAGACCTGAGTTGTAAAAAATGCAAGTACAAATATGATTGCTGTAATTCTTTTTTTCAAACTGATCATTCCTTTCATCATACTATCATGATACCATAGTCTTTTGGTTTTGTCTAGGCAAGATTATGGAAGCAGATCATAATAATTGACTGTCTCTCCCTTTTCCTTGTTCAAACCAAAATATTCATCCATAATATCCTTTGCAACGCCTGCTGCGTTATAACCCTTTTCACCCTTTTCCAGAACCACAGCCACTGCGATTTCCGGATTGTCATACGGTGCAAATGCCACAAAGAGCGCGTTATTTGCTTTGTCCTTTCCGACCTGTGCAGTACCGGTTTTTCCGGCAAGTTCAATCGGATAATTGGCAAAGGTTTTACTTGCCGAGCCTTCATCTACCACACCGTACATACCCTCGCGGACAGCCTTTAGCGTGCTTTCCTGAATCTCTGCCTGATTTAATACATTTGCTTTGGTTTCCGAAACAACGCTTCCGTCCTCCGAGGACCGAATGCTTTTAATCAGATGCGGTTGGTATCTTGTTCCTCCGTTTGCGATCATAGCAATATAATTTGCAAGCTGAATCGGCGTAAAGAAAGAATAAGACTGACCAATGGAGGTTTGGATAACGTCACCCGGATACCATTTCTGATCTTCGGGGGTTGTGCCGATTTTTTCTTTATATGCCGGGCTGGACATCTGTCCGGCCGCTTCGTCCGGAAGTTCAATTCCTGTCCTTTCGCCCAGTCCGTATTCTGCCGCATACCGATCCATTTCATCAATTCCGGTTAATCTTCCGGCTTCATAGAAATAACAGTTGCAGGAGTTTTTGATTGCCTGCGTCACATTCTGCGGACCGTGCGTCCGGTGTGATTCAGACCAGATCCAGCATTTTGGTTTGTAGTCTGCATAATAGTCATAAATACCGTTGCAGACAATTTGTTGGTTTAACGTGACTGCACCGCTTTCCAGTGCAGAAATTGCAATGAGCGGTTTTAGGGTCGATCCGGGGGTATACGTACCGCTGATTGCCCTGTTCCAGATTGGTTTTGCGCTGTTTTGCACCAGTTCCGCGTAATCCTGGTTAAAGCTTGCCGGGTTATAGGTCGGATAGTTTGCCATTGCCAAAACGTCCCCGTTTGTCACATCTAAAACGACTACCGCACCGGCGTCCGCGGTTGAAATCTGTGCTACATGCTTTGCCAGAGATTCCTCTGCTGCTTTTTGTAAATCGGTGTCGATGGTTAAAACAGCATAATTTCCAGGGATTGCAGAAATGCTGGAAACCTCGTCCGAAGCACCAATATCCCGGATTACATTCGTTTTTCCGTCTGTACCGCGCAGATTCTTTTCCAATACCTTTTCAATGCCGCGCTTTCCGATCAGATCGTTAAAGCCGTAGCCGTCATTTTTCATTTCCTGGTATTCCTCGGCATTCATTTTTCCGATTCCACCCAGAATATGCGCTGCCAGTGTTCCGTTTTCATAGGTTCGGTAGTATTCCTTTACAACAGACACTCCTTGAAATTCATTCTGACGTTCCTTAATTTGAGTGACTGTCTCCATGGAAACATCCTCTGCAACGGTATATGCATTTACAGCGGAAAAGCCGCCTAATGCTGCGTCATACCGAAATCCGATCAGCCGGCGGAGATCCTCCGGCGAGAATCCGTCCTCAATAGAATACACATGATCCTTATAATAGGTAATAATTTCCTCTGCCGACATATCCTTTGTGATTTTTTTTCGCTCAGAAAACCATTTTTCCTTTTCATCTTCTGTGCTGCCATCCCCGTTTTCATCCTGAAAAGAAAATTCAAACGGCGGATTTTGAGAGATCGGCAGCTGATCCTGATACGGACTTCCGGTATTCTCTAACAAATGTAAAAGCTTTAAAAGCATTTGATTTAATTCATTATTGGGAAGTCCGGTTTTTTTCACCTGGATAGAATATCCCATCCGGTTAGAAACCAACGGACGTCCGTACCGGTCTAAAATTTCTCCGCGCGGCGCTTTTTCCACAGTCGTTGAGCTGACCTTTTGCTGGGACATCTGATAATAGCTTTCTCCATGGATTGCCTGCATCGAAAATAAACGCAGCAAAATCAGCACAAGCATCAGAGCTACCGCAACATAAATTGCCGTCAGTCTTTTTTTATTCATATCCGGTTCCTCCTCAGCTTATGCTTTTGGTCGGAAAGCGTTTTTTTCAAAAGCGGATAGAAAATCAGACTGACAACCGTGTTATAGCATGCCGTCCAGACAATAATTCCGCCTGCCGCCTGCCGAAACGAAATTCCAAGGCTTTGAAATACAAATAAATAATAAAACGCTTCTGATAAAAAGCTCAAAATAAACGCTGCGGCAGCGGCAAATAAAAAATGATTTTTATTTACCAAAAATCCTGCAATCTGCAACAAAAGCACACAATAGAAGAATGCAAGCAAATGTACACCAAACGCATGACTTGCGCAAATGTCCAAAAGAAAGCCACAGCATCCTCCTACGACTAAGGAATAGAACACATCCTTTTCAAGCGCAGCATAGCATACGGTCAAAGCAAGCAGAAAGTTGGGTGCAATACCGCTGATGGAAAAAAATCTTGCAAAGCATATCTGTAAAAAGGCAATGCAAAAAATCCATCCGGCAAGCTTTAAATGCTTCATTCGTAGTCCACCTCCGGATCAAAGCCAAGATCCTCCGGGATTGTCTCCTCTGTCGGCGCTGTTGTTGGCTCTGGTGTTTTGGAGGGCTTTCTGGTCGGTGTATCATCAGCAGACGGCGTCTCGGTTGGTTCAGGCGTTGCTGTCGGCTGCGGAGTCGGCTTTTGCGTGGGTTCCGGCATATACTCTATTTCAACCTGTGCACGGTCGTATATTTTTGGATCCCAGGATTTAACCACTAAAACCTCATAAAGGCTGTCAAAATCCACAGACGGCTTGACAATTGCCTCGGTCAGCTCGCCAGTGTTGTCCGTTTCCACACTTACAACCTTTCCAACCGAAAGACCGGCAGGATAAATTCCCCCTAAACCGGAGGTTTCCAAAAGATCGCCGGTAATAATGGTACTGTTTTTTGAAATATAGGAAAGCCGGCACTCACGGTTTTTCAAAAGCTGCACATCGCCCTCTACCAAACCGACATCTCCGGTTCTTGAAAGCTTGATTCCTAAGGATTGATTGCTGTCTAAAAGCGTGGATACCTTTGCCCAGTTAAAGCCGACCTCACATACCTGTCCCACGACACCGGCATCTGTCATAACAACATCCGATACCTGAATGCCGTTTCGTGTCCCTTTATTGATCGTCAACGTGTAAAACCAGTTGTTTGGTTCGTAGGCAATAATTTTTGCCGGTACTGTCTCGCAGGTTTCTAAATCGTCCGTGAGCTGCAAAAGCTTTTTTAATCTGGTATTTTCACGCTTGTATTCCTCTGCACTTTTGTTTTCCTTTTTTACAGTTTCAAGCTCTAATCTTAGTTGCTCATTCTCTTTCTGAAAATTCCTTGCGTTTTTTAAAAAGGACGCAAATTCCTGCACCGGATGAATCACAGATGAAACTGCACTTTCGCAGGGAGTTAAAACGGTATTCACAGCATTAGAAACCGGATTGTTTCCCAGTCTTGAAAGAATTACCACAGCTGCGGCAACCGCTGTTACAGATGAAAACAGCACAATGATTTTTTTCTTTTTGATGGACATTTCCCTTTTTCACATCCTGTTATCTTTGGTATTGAATATTGGAGCGTTCTAAAATATGCGGATCTAAAAACGCGTCCTTTGTGCCGAGCGCTGTGCAGTCCATTGCTTCCTCGGCAACTCTTGTCTGAATCCCGGTCATAGAGGTGATCAGCTGATCCAGATTCCGAAGTTTTGCACCGCCGCCGGTTAAGAGGATTCCTCCCTCCATCACGTCTCCGGCAAGCTCCGGCGGTGTCTCCTCCAGGGTTTGCTGGATGGCGGAGATAATTTCCTTTACCGGCTCTGTCAGTGCCTGGCGAACCTCGCCTGCGGTGATGACTGTATTCTTTGGAAGTCCGGAGGAGGTGTCTCTGCCTTTCATTTCAAAGCTCCCTTCCCCGTCATACGGAAGTACAGAACCGATTTCTATTTTGATTTCCTCTGCGGTTCTCTCGCCGATTGCAAGTGCATATTCCTGTTTTATAAATGATGTAATGGCATGATCAATTGCATTTCCTGCCGTCCGGAGCGACCGGGACACCACAATTCCGCCTAATGACAAAACTGCAATT
Organism: uncultured Clostridia bacterium; assembly: GCA_934462945.1. Classification (GTDB taxonomy): domain Bacteria; phylum Bacillota; class Clostridia; order UBA1381; family UBA1381; genus RQCD01. The sequence goes on from CAKSJF010000039.1 coordinate 11,021, forward strand.
TCTGTTGTTCCGCCGCCAAGATCGATCACCATGTGTCCGACCGGCTCTTTTACGTCGACGCCTGCGCCGATTGCTGCTGACATCGGCTCCTCCAGAAGCACAACATCCTTTGCACCCGACTGCATCACTGCGTCCTCTACCGCACGTTTTTCAACGTTGGTAATTCCGGAAGGTACACAAACCATCACATGCGGTTTGAAAAACAGACTTTTCTTTCCCAATGCCTGGCGAAGCAGAATCCGGATCATTTCATGGGCAATGTCAAAATCGGCAATCACTCCATCCCGCATCGGTCGGATTGCAATAATATTATCCGGTGTTCTTCCCAGCATCTCATTTGCCTGATTACCGACTGCAAGCACCTGTCCCTCGGTTTTATCGATCGCCACTACGGACGGCTCGCGTACCACAATTCCCTGATCCGGCAGAAATACACGCGTATTCGCTGTCCCCAGATCAATTCCTATCTTTTTTCCCAGCTGAAACCGGCTCATATGATTCCTCCATTAAATTCAGATTAAATTCCTTTAAAAATACCTGATTCAGTTTTGCAAGCGGCAGACCGACAATATTATTGTAATCTCCCTCAATTTTTTCAACCAGCACCGCGCCAACCCCCTGGATTCCGTATGCGCCTGCCTTATCGTACGGTTCGCAGGTATTTAAGTAATCCGCAATGATCTCGTCTGTCAGACTAAAAAATTTTACACGCGATTTTTCGTGGCTGCACACGGTGTACCCGTCTTTTGCGCGCATAATGCAGAATCCGGTATAAACCTCGTGCCAATTGCCGGAAAGCGACCGGAGCATGCGTTCTGCATCCTGGCGATCCTTTGGTTTACCCAAAATCTCTCCGTCAAGGCATACAACTGTATCTGCGGAAATCAGATAACAATCTTTCTGTAACATCTGATAGCTTGCCGTTGCTTTTAATAAAGCCAACTCCTGCACATATAGCTCCGGTGAATCATTTTTGACACAGCTTTCATCCGCGTTGGACACCAGAATATCAAACCGAAGTCCTAATTGCTCTAAAAGCTCCTTTCTGCGCGGAGACGCAGACGCTAAAACAAATTTTTTCATATTGAATTTCCTCTAATTTCTATCATAACCGTTTTATTCTCAATTTATTCCACACCGCGGAAATAGTGTCCGCGTGTAAAGGTATTTTCCTTTAGGGGGACGACCGGTTTTCCGTCTAATGCGTCCAGATAACGTTTTAACAGCATTCTGCATTCTGCGCCGGATTCCACCGTAAAGTGGAGTCTATAGAAGGATGCCGGAACTTTTTTTAATTCTGAAAGACGGTCTGCCATATCAATCGGTTTGGAATTTAATAAAATCCGATGGCAGGCAGAATCGCATATCAGCGGAAAGCGCTCCTTTTGCCGATCCTCCAATGCACATCCAATTGGCTTGCAGATTCCGGCACAAGCCTTGGACGGACAGTTTTCCATCACCATTAAAGGAACTCTGCCATATACAAATAACTCTAACGGTATCACTCCGGAAAGCTCTGAAAGCTCATGCGCATTTAATTCCACCGACGGCATGACGCTATCAAGTCTTTGATAATGTCGGATTGACGCGTTATTGTAGAGATTTAAGCGAAAATCCCCGTAATACTTTTGATCCGGATATTTTGCAAGCTGTGAAAAATGAGAGATCAAAACTCCATCCGTCAGAACTGAAACCGACTTGCCGTCATCCCGGTCAATCGCCGGTAAAGCTGTGACATATTCAACAGAATCACGCTTTGGAAGTGTTGAAAGGACAGCCGCCGGAGCGTATAACCGGCAAACCGGAAATTCTAACGCAGCGTCCGCCTGCTCTTTCGTATAGGCAAAAACCGTTAATTTTGGTTTTGAAACCTTTTGCTTTGGAAAAACAATGTTCGGCAACGGGTTTTCTTTGCGTTCCTCACGTTCTGTCCGCAGAACATTTAAATGTTCGACAGCTTTTCTCCGAACCTCATTTAGCTCCCGGATAGGAAGTACAATTCCATCCTTTAAATCTATAGATGTTTGCTCTGCTTCATAAGGGGTATTTCCTAATTTATTTAATTGTTCTGCAAGTCTCTCCCGGTCAAGCGGACGATTATTGGCAATTTCCGAACAGACAGTGCCTGTTTCTGTAACGCTGTGTCCGTCCTGATCCGACATGGTCAAAACCAGCGGTTTTCCGGTTTTTAAAACAGCTGAAAGCTTTACCGGAATTTTTTTAACTTCTTCCCTGCACCGCCGGATGGCTTCTTCGGTATATGAACCACCGGCAGTATTTCCCGGCGTCTGATAGCTCATCATCGCACCGGAAATCTGATCTTTCCAATATCCGTCGGTAAAACCGCTGCGGCAAAATGCATCCGCAAGCTGTTTTTTCTCCTGTTCATTTGCCGGACGGACTTCATCTATGCATTTCCGATATACACCAACAACGGTCGAAACATATTCCGGACGTTTTAATCTGCCTTCAATTTTCAGTGAGGTAATCCCTATTTTGTCAAGTTCTCTTAACTCGTCCGCCAGGCATAAATCCTTTGGACTTAGTAAGTATCCCTGTTTTTTCTTTTTTTCGCCGTCAAATAATGTGTACGGCAGCCTGCACGGCTGGGCACAAAGTCCGCGGTTTCCGCTTCTTCCGCCAATCATGCTGCTCATCAGGCATTGACCGGAATAGCACATACATAATGCGCCATGTACAAACACCTCAAGCTCCGCATGTGTATTTTCCGCAATCTTTTTAACTGCCTTCCGGCTCAATTCTCTTGAAAGAACCACACGTGAAAAACCCAGATTTTCCAAATAGCGTACACCCTCAAGCGACGCTACTGTCATTTGGGTACTGGCATGGAGCGGAAGTTGTGGAAAGGCTTGATGAACGGATTCAGCCATACCGATATCCTGAATAATTACAGCGTCAACCCCCATCCGATTCAATGTTCCGATATAAGCCAAAAAAGCCGCAGCCTCTTTTTCTTTGATCAGAGTGTTTGCCGCGACATGCACTGCCACCCCATAAAGGTGACAGTAATCAATCCATTCTTTCATTTGTTCCGGCGAAAAATTGTCCGCCGTCCGGCGTGCTGAAAATTCTGTTCCGCCGATATAAACAGCATCTGCGCCGCTATGCACAGCGGCGCGCAATGCCTGATATGAGCCTGCCGGCGCAAGTAATTCCATAAGCCGTCCTTTCTATGTAAAGCTTAATTCTTTACATTATTGCTGTAGTGTTGCTCCGTCGTATTTATCATGCTTTGTGTATTCCCGATGTGTTCTTTTTTCCTGACTTCCAAGCTTTAACTGATTGATTTCTTTCTGTAGCTTTTTAATGGTTGCAGTTGCGTTCGACAATTCCTTAGAATACTCCACCAGCTGGCTGCGGATGCTGTCTGCCTCTGCCTCCTGTGCCTGCTGTGCTGAAAGCTTCATCGCTGTCAGATCATCACAGAAATTTAAAGCTGTCAAAACAGCCGCATCCTCATAACTCAGACGCGGATTGGAACGCTTTAATTCTTTCATTTTAGCGTCCACCTTTTCTGCAACCTTGGCAATATAGTTTGCTTCCTCCGTTCCGGAAACCAAGTTAAACACTCTTCCTAAAATTTCAACACGTATTTTATTATTTGTCATGATAAAAGCACCCCTGTAAAGTAAATATATTTACGCTTGTGTAAATCTTTCTTTTATTAACATATTCTATTATACTACGTTTTTTTCAATAAATCAACATTATTTTTAAACTTTTAGCATTTTATTTACATTTAAGTGACCCTTTTTGAATTTGATCACAAAGATCGCACAAATAATTCCCAAAACAACCGCTGTCAGAATCCAGGAGATCGGATAGGAAAGGTACAGACGATGCAGGGTTCTGTCCCGGACAAACGCCGTTTGAATCCACACCAGCCGATAGACACAGATTCCAAGAACGGAAACACACATCGGCGTAAAGGACGATCCCATTCCGCGGATTGCTCCTACAAATGCATTCATCAGTCCGCATAAAAAATAGGTGGGAAGTATAATACTTGACCGCTGAACTCCAAATTCCAATGCCGCAGGGTCGGTGGGAATATAAAGTCTTAACAGTGGACGTATAAAATATAGAATTCCATAACTAACCAAAATCCCAATTACAGTTACTTGAAAACAACCGGTTAAAATGATTTTATTCATACGCTCTTTCTTCCCTGCTCCCACATTTTGTCCGACAAAGGTGGTGAGTGAATGCTGCATGGAAAGCATGGATATAAATGCAAATCCCTCAATATTAGCGGCCGCCGAATTGCCGGCAATGGCAAGTGATCCGAACTGATTCACCGAGGATTGAATCTGCACATTGGAAATTCCGAACAAAACGCCCTGCAAGCCTGCAGGAATCCCGATTTTCAGAATTCTCCAAAACGTCTGGAAATCCATTTTCATTTCTTTCACAGAAAATTTACACGGTCCGTCCATCCTTGCTAAAAAGCACATGGTGAGTCCAGCTGAAATATATTCAGAAATCAGGGTTGCCGTACCAACACCCTCTGCCCCCATACGAAACACAATTACAAACAGCAGATTTAAGAAAATATTCACAACTCCTGCAATGGAAAGAAAGATCAGCGGATGCTTGGTATCTCCGGCAGCACGGAGCGTTGCAGCGCCAAAGTTATATACAAGCGATGCCGGCATTCCGCAGAACAAAAGCCGCATATACCGCGCCGCCTCGTCTATAATATCATCCGGAGTGGACATCAGAAAAAGAAATTTCTTAGAAAAAATACATCCTGCCGCCATCAGTCCAATTCCGCAAATCAGTGCAATCATGATTGAGGTATGTACTGTTTTTTTAATTGCCCTGTCCGCATTCTCCCCGCTGATACCAAAATACTGCGCAACACATACATTTGTACCGACAGATAAACCGATAAAAAGATTCGTCATTAACTCCATCAAAGAAGAAGTTGATCCAACCGCCGCAAGAGAACTGCTCCCTGCGTATCTTCCGACAACAATCACATCCGCGGCATTATAGCAAAGCTGTAAAACACCGGTCAGTATAATGGGTACTGTAAATAAAAACAGGTTTTTAAAAATAGATCCTTTGGTAATTTCAATACTTTTTTTCATTCTGACAAACCCTCCGCATCCATAACTTCTATTACCCTATCACGTTTTTCTGTATTTGTCAACATAAAATCAAAAAAAATCCCAGACTTCGCAAAAAGTGAAGCCTGGGACTGTAAACCATTATCTCTTGAAAAGAACATCCTTTTCATATTGTTTGACATCACAGAACCATTTTTCTGTTCCATCAACACCGCACTGTCTGCAATATTCATTCCAGATTTCTCCGAACGGATACAACTTCATTTCATCCTGCATCACAAATAATTCAGTCAGCTGATTTTCATTTTGTAAAGCAGCAAGCTTTTCGTTCGGCAGACACAAAGCATAAAGCAAAGCTTTCTGCCAACTGCGGAAACCGACAACCCATGCTGCAATTCTGTTAATACTTGCATCAAAGAAATCAAGCGCCATATAAACACGGTCAAGCGCGTTGCAGCGAACAATTTCCTTTGCCATCTCTCTGGTTTCATCATCAAACAGAACAGAATGGTCACTATCCCAACGAATGCCTCTAGTGATATGCAGAGCAATCTCTGGGAAGAAACACAAGAGCGCCGGAATTTTGTCCGAAACAACCTCAGTCGGATGATAATGTCCATTATCCATCAGCGGCAGGCAACCCTCATGGCTTGCTGCAAAGGAAAGTGTAAATTCAGCAGATCCTGCGGTATATGCCTCTACTCCGATTCCGAACACTTTAGATTCTACGCAAGGCTTTACCAGATCCGGGTTATGCGGTTCTGCAATAATTTTTTCAATCGAATCCTTATATCTCATACGCGGACCCATGCGATCAGCCGGAATATCCTTGTAGCCATCGCCTGTCCAGATATTCATAACGCAAGGAACGCCTGTTTCTTTTGCAAAATATTCCGAAATCCGGATACATGCCTTTCCATGTTCAATCCAGAAATCTCTTGTTTCCTGATCAGGACTGGAAAGTGTTAATCCGTCTTTTACTTTCGGATGAGAGAAAAAGGTCGGATTAAAGTCGATTCCCATATTGTGTTTCTTTGAAAAGTCTACCCATTTTGCAAAATGCTTCGGTTCAAGCTTGTCCCTGTCTGCAAATTCGCCTTTTTCAAAAATCGCATAGCAAGCGTGAAGATTCAGTTTCTTCTTGCCCGGCATCAGAGAGATTGCTTTTTCAATATCCTGCATTAATTCTTCCGGGGTCTTTGCTTTTCCCGGATAATTTCCGGTTGTCTGAATTCCGCCGGTTAAAGGTCCGTCATGGTCAAAACCAATGACGTCATCTCCCTGCCAGCAATGCAGCGACACCGGAATGTCCTTCAATTTTTCGATTGCCGCGTCTGTATCAACGCCAAGTGCGGCATACTGTTTTTTTGCTTCTTGATAACTCATGCTTCATTCCTCCGTTAATCTAAGTGAAATACTGTTTTTAAATCAATCGATACAGGACTGTTATCCGGATTCGTTTCCATGATGTCCGCCATGTAATCCCACCATTTCCGGCAGATTTCAGTTTCAGCCGACTGATTCCATTTTTCTTCATCCAAAAGCTCTATGTACCCAAACAGTGTGAGCGTTTCACGGTCTAAAAAAATCGTATAATTTTTTCCGCCGTATTCATGAATCATGTCCTTCATTTCCTGCCAAAGCAGATTATGACGCCGTTCATACTCCTCCTCCATGCCGGGATAAAGCTTCATTTTAAATCCTTTGATCATTGATTGACACCTCGATTTCTTACCTTGTATTATATAAGATTTTTGTATATTTGAAAAGAACGTAATTTCACAAAAAATAGGACTTTATTTTCCAATCAGATTCTGATTTTCTCATCATTCCGATGCGCAATCCGATATTCACGCGGTGACGCGTGGTATTTTTCGCGGAATTTCTTGTAAAAATAACTGCTGTTTTCATATCCAACCGCGTTCATGATTTCTGCAATGGTCAGGTTTGTTTCCAACAAAAAAGTCACTGCCTGCTGAAAACGCTTGCGCTGTAAAAGTTCCAAAAATGTGCATCCGGTTGCGTTTTTTATCATTTTGCTCATATTGGAAATCGACTGGTTCATATTTTTTGCAAGCTCTGTCAGATTTGCCGTCTGATAATGCCTGCTGATATACTGGAGTGCAGAATCCGCCAGCAGTGCCGGGTAATCCTGCATAGAGCTTTTGCCGACAATTTCAATATGATTGAGTAAATGCAAAAATATCAGTCCCATCGTAAACTGATTGATATTTTCGTCCATTTTTTCGTTGTATAAAAGAGAAGCAATAATGTTTTCCATCAGATTTTCAATCTGCATATTTCCGCGCGAGCAGAAATGCAGATACTGTGGCTGACCTGTGTGAATGCGCAGTGTACCAATCAAAAATTCTGCTAAAATACTGTTTTTCCCCTCGCTCATCATATTGAGCGGAATGTTGAAAAATTCCGGCATGATAATGAAATTAATGCCGACATCCTCCCTGCCGGCTTTTTTGATTCCGTGCCGGACATGCTGATTCATAAACAGCAGATCTCCGGAATGCATTACCACCTCTTTCTGATCAATCAAGTGTGTAACTGTGCCGTTGCAGACATACATAATTTCTACATAGTTATGCCCATGCTCCGGAAAATCCACAAACCGGGTATGCGGTCTTGCTGTGATGTATTTTCCCATCGAAAGCAGCTTTCCGCGGTCAATATCAAAATCTGAGTCGCTGGTGTAAATTCCGCGGTCTAACTGTTTGCCGTTTAAAATCATTTTTTCTTCTTCTGAAATTTCCATCAGCCGCTCTAACAATTCTGTTCGCATGTACATCTCTCCCATCCATTTTATTATAGCTTTTTTTTGTAAAAATTTCAATACCTTTTAAAAATATCATTTTGTACATATTTTTTATCAAATAATTCATTGCATTTAAGCCAAAAAACGTGTATAATAAAAGAAAAAATACATAAAGGAGGCAGCTTATATGTCAAGCTATGCTATCAAAAAAACACCTGGCGATACCACATGGTTTCGTCACGACCGTTTTGGTATGTTTATTCACTGGGGACTCTATGCCCTTCCTGCGCGGCATGAGTGGGTAAAAACGCGTGAAAAAATTTCGGAGGAAAAATATCAGAAGTATTTTGATCATTTTGATCCGGATTTGTACGATCCGGAGGAGTGGGCGCGTCAGGCAAAAGCAGCAGGAATGAAATATGTTGTTATGACGGCAAAACACCATGAGGGTTTCTGTATGTTTGATTCCAAATACACAGACTATAAATGCACCAACACCCCTGCCGGCAGAGACTTGATTCGGGAATATACCGATGCATTTCGCAAGGCAGGTCTGCGCGTCGGTTTCTATTATTCTCTGATTGACTGGCATCATCCGGACTTTACAATTGATACGATTCATCCGCGGAAATTAGATTCTAATGTTGCAGAATTGAATCAAGGCAGAGATATGAAGCGTTATGCAGAATATATGCGTAATCAAGTGGAAGAACTCCTGACAAACTACGGTCAGATTGATTTACTTTGGTTTGATTTCTCCTATGATCACTGGAAACCAGCACCGGACGATCAGCCCTGGATGAAAGGAAAAGGAAAGGACGACTGGGAATCCGAAAAGCTCCTTGCTCTCATTCGAAAACTGCAACCCAATATCATCATCAATAACCGAACGGGGATTGACCAGGATTTAGTGACCCCGGAACAATATCAGCCGTTGGAATGGATTCAGGATCAGAAAACCGGCGAATACCTTACTTGGGAGGCATGCCAGACCTTTTCCGGTTCGTGGGGATATTACCGCGATGAGCAAACCTGGAAATCTCCGCAGATGTTGATTGAGCTTTTGATTAATTCTGTTGCACGGGGTGGAAATCTGTTAATGAATATCGGCCCTACCTCGCGCGGATATATTGATTATCGCGCGGAAGCTGCTTTAAAAGTCTATGCAGACTGGATGAAATATAACAGCCGCTCCATCTATGGTTGTACCATGGCTGAACCGGATTTCAAAGAGCCGCGCGGCTGCCGTTTTACGCAGAGCGAGGACGGAAAAAGACTTTACATACATTTGATGGAATATCCGTTCCAAAACCTGCTCCTCCCGGATATGGCGGACAAAATAGAATATGCGCAGTTCCTGCATGACGGAAGTGAAATACTTTACAGTGAATCAGCAACGAGCCAAGCCGGAGATGATACATTGGGAGATCTCTCGGGTACTGTAATTATGAATATTCCTCCGGTAAAACCGCCGGTGGTGGTTCCGGTCATTGAAATCTTCTTAAAATAAGCATAGTTTTCTAAAATTTCGGAAATACTTTTTTTGAGGTGATTTCTGAAATGTTGGGAATTTTGTTTGCAGTCATTGCCGGCGGTGCAATGAGTTTGCAAGGCGTGATGAATACAAGACTTAGTGATAAAATTGGTCTATACGAATCCAACGTCTGGGTTCAAGGGACAGCGTTTCTGTTTGCACTTCTGGCACTTTGGATATTGGGAAAAGGAAATCTAAAGGCAATTTCAGAAGTAAATAAGTGGTATCTGGCAGGCGGTTTGTTGGGAATTGTGATTACAGTCACTGTTATGCTTAGTATTTCCAATTTGTCGCCAACCATCGCTATCAGTATTATTTTAATTGCGCAGCTGACAGTTGCTGCCTTAATTGATGCCTTTGGATGGATGGAAAGCAAAAAGATTGCCTTTGGCTGGACGCAGGTATGCGGCTTGGTGCTTATGATCGCTGGCACTGTTTTGTTTAAATTAAAAAAGTAAAGCAAAAAGCTTGACGGTATTTTACAACGTCAAGCTTTTTACTTTACAGAAAATTATTGAAGCTTTAAATATTCTTTTAATTCCGGAAGTCTTTTTTGTGCATGATCTCTGCCGATCTGATAAGCCATCCGGAGCTTTTCCGGATTTCGTTCAATCCTGCTGACCGGTAACGGCGTATCCGGACGAAACACAAACAGTCTCCCCTCTTGTTCTTCTTTTTCCACATATTCTAATTCACGATTGTACATGAGATGACGGTTTGAAACAACTTCAATCAACTTAGGATACGCGCGATATTTCTGTCGGACCAAAAAACTCATTTTTGTTTTCTTTTTTCGGTAATCTTTTGGCTGCGTCAAAATAGCTACGTTTTGATCATAGCCGATTTGTTCAAAGAAACGAACAGGAATCGAATCTGTCATTCCGCCATCTAAAAGCTTTTTCCCATCAATTTCTACAATCTGCGCCACAATAGGTAAGGATGCAGATGCCCGAATCCAGTCAAATCCATGATCCTCCCAGCCATCATATCGATGGTAAACAGGTTTTCCAGTTTCTATATCGGTACATACAACATAAAACTCCATCGGATTTTCCTGATAATGCTCCATATCAAACCGATCTAACTTCATCGGCACTTCCCCGTAGCAAAACTCTGTACTGTAAATGTTTCCTGTTTTTAATAGGGTGCTAAGACCGCAATAACGAGAATCCCGGCAATACTGAATATTATATCGTGCAGCGCGTCCGATTTGACCTGATTTGTAGTTACACCCAAAAGCCGCACCAGCAGAAACTCCTACTGCACCGTCAAAAGTGATCCGGTTTTCCATTAAAACATCCATCACACCAGCCGTAAACATACCGCGCATCGCGCCGCCCTCTAAGATCAATCCTTTTTTCATTCGTTCTCACCATTCCTAATGCTACAATAATTATATCATATCATTCTCGAAGAATTTTGTCAAGGACTGCCTATAAAATAATTTGTCACACGTTTACCGTAATTTTTATATTATGTAATGTAGATTTGATCTGCAAATAATATAAAAAGGAGTCGATACTATGGATTCTGAAAACAGATTCTGTGGCTGTGTTGGTTATGCCTATATTCCTCCCCAGCGACTGAATGAAGTCTTTTGCGCCGAGGATGCGTTAAAAAACGCAAGCTTGTTTCCAGAGCTTGTTTTAACCATGTGCGAATACGGAAACACCTGCAAGCAAAAAGGAGCGTGTCAGAATGAATAGACAGGAACATTTAAAAAAACTTCAATCTTATCAGTTTGCAATGTATGATATGCTGCTCTATTTAGATACTCACCCGGATGATAAAAAAGCGTTTTCGATGTATCAGGATTTAGCAGCAGAAACCAAGAAGTCCATGCGTGATTTTGAGAAAATGCATGGTCCGCTGACCATTCATTCCGCAGCAGATTTTGATACTTTCCGTTGGCTCGAATCACCTTGGCCGTGGGATAAGGAGGGAAATGAGTAATGTTTCAATATAATAAATTTTTAGAATATCCAATCCATATCAAAAATCCAAATCCGCGCCTGGCAAATATCGTCATTACACAATACGGCGGACCAAATGGCGAACTGGGCGCATCTCTCCGCTACCTATCCCAACGCTACACCATGCCGGATGATATTTCAAAGGGCTTGCTGACCGATATTGGTACAGAGGAATTAGGTCATTTGGAGATGGTAGGAACTCTGGTAGCACAGCTCTCAAAAGGCGCACCGCCTAAAGA
>CAKSJF010000040.1 GCA_934462945.1 uncultured Clostridia bacterium
CTACTAAGTACTTATGAGCAGACAGGATTTTACTACAATGCAGATAAAGTAATTAATATCCCTTTGGGAATCCTTACTGGTATTGGAACCGTAATGCTTCCTAAAATGACAGCGTTGATTAATACAGGAAAGAGGGAGGCGGCAGATCATCTATATATTATTTCAATGGAAGGAGTCACCGCTATAAGTTGTGCAATGACTTTTGGAATTGCTGCTATATCAAAAGAGTTTGTTCCATTTTTTTTTGGAGAGGGTTATGATTGTTGCATACTGCTTACAATTGTGCTGTCGCCGGTGATTATTATTAAAGGATTTTCAAACACAGCAAGAACGCAATATCTAATTCCGTTAAAAATGGAAAAAGTATTTACTCAGTCTGTATTTGCTGGAGCAATAACTAACTTGATTTCTAATGCAATTTTAATTCCCAGAGCGGGAGCAATAGGAGCAGCAATTGGAACGTTATTTGCAGAATGCATTTCATGTCTTTGGCAATTCATATACATGAAAGCAACTATAAATTTAAAACGTTGTTTTTTAAATTGTTTGGCATATCTCATCAATGGAATCATTATGTTTGTGGTTGTGAGAATTGTGGCCAATATATCTATTCCTATAGTGTTTAGACTTATTATGGAGATAGGGGTCGGGAGTATTATCTATATCGTTACGTGTTTCCTGTTTTGGAAATTTACAATGAATGATATGTACAAAGTAATATTTAAAGGATTTTCTTCGGAAGAGCGATAATGGCAATGACCAAGCTTTATATTTGAAGCTGGAACGCAATGAAACAACAGCATTTGATTGTTTGTAAACATATGTTGTATTAATATGGAAAGGTTAATTTGGAGGTGTATTAGTTGAGTAGGGCAGAAAAATATTTATCGGAAAGTAACACGAGCGCTTTAAAGGGGATTTTTGCGATCGGTATTTTGTTGCATCATTTATATCAATATAGTGGGATTCTGCGCGATACACCATTTGGAGGAGTGTTGCAGTGTTTAGGATATTTGTCGGTTGGAATGTTTTTCTTTTACACGGGTTATGGGCTAATGTTGTCTTGTAAAAAAAGTGGCTATTTAAATACTTTTTTTTGTAAGCGAGTTATTCCGCTGTATACGTTTTATGTAGTACTGATTATAACATATACAATTTATGATAGTTTGCTTGGTATTTACATTGAACCGAATAAATTGGTGCAATCGTTTCTGTTTGGCTACTCATTAGTACCCTTGGCATGGTATCTTCAGGTGACTTTTTTAATATATTTAATTTATTGGGTTGTATTTAAAATGATAAATAGCGATGTAATTAAAATGAGTGTAATCGGAATTATCTTAGTTCTGCTATGCATTATTTGTTTCCGTCAGGGGTTATCTACCACTTGGTATGAAGGTTTTTTTTGTATACTATTTGGTATGGTATGGTCCTGGAAAAAGGAGAAAATAGACAAGGCACTAACACATAGCAGTTTATTGCTTTTGGGCATCGTGGTTGTGCTATTTGTGGCTTTTACTTTAATGCAATTGAGGTTAGGTGTAATCTCAAAGATGCTGTCGGCTGCAACTTTTTCAGCTATGGTCACAATATTTGCATATTTGGTTGCAGATACAAAAATTGTTAATAATAAGATTGCACAGTTTCTTGGAAGGAATTCGCTGGGGATATATGTTTCCCAAGGATTTTTTTTAATCTTAAGAAAACAAACTAAAATATTAGATAACACGTATATTTTCATTGCGGTCACGATAATAGGAACGATGGTTATTGCAATTGTAATGCAACTAATATATGTAAAAATCACGGGGTTATTTAGAAACAGTCTAAATGTAGAATAACAGATGTCAAAGATTACGTTCATTTGAAACTGGAGACATATGACCTTTGGTATAAAGCGATAAAGGATATTACGAATGAAATCATTACTTATTGTAGGAGCAGGCAGTTTCTCCCCAGAGGTGGACGAGCTGGCACGGCTTCTTGGATATACAGATATAGCGTTCCTTGATGATAATCCTGACAAAGCGATGAGTTTTCCGGTCATTGGCTTGTGTTCGCAAATTGCGGAGGTGAGGAGAAAATATGATACGGCAATTGTTGCTCTGGGAAATAATAAAATCCGGATGAAATATCATCAGATACTGAAGGAACACGGTTATAACATTCCTACGCTCATCCATCCAACCGCTTACATAAGCCTGGACGCGGAGATTGCAGAGGGCTGTATTATACGAGCAAAATGTGTCGTCAGTCGCTATGTGAAACTCGGCGAGGCAACAATACTGAATGTCGGTGCACTCATTGACCACCATGTGAAAATTGGTGAAGGATGCCACATCCTGATGGGGGCTGTGGTCAGGAATATGGCAAAGGTTGAGCCAATGACAAGAGTGAACAGCTTAACACTCATCGAATAAGACTGTCGAGCTGTTCCATGAGACAGAGAAGAAAAGCACGATAATCACAGCCCATCGATGGAGCTGATGAATAAATACGCCTGTGAGGGCGGTGGAAAGAGAGGAAAAAGATCATGAACAACATTACAGAGGTATTCAAAAATAAAACATTAGTAATCACTGGTGGGACAGGTTCGTTTGGCAACGCTGTGCTCAAACGTTTCTTATGCACTGATATTGGAGAAATCCGTATTTTTTCGCGGGACGAGAAGAAGCAGGACGACATGCGGCACGAGTTTCAGGTACGGATGCCGGAGGTGGCGGAGAAGATCAAGTTTTACATTGGAGACGTCCGGAATCTGCAATCCTGCAGAGACGCGATGCATGGGGTGGACTACATATTCCATGCGGCGGCATTAAAGCAAGTGCCGTCCTGTGAGTTTTTTCCGATGGAGGCGGTCAAAACGAATGTGATCGGAACGGACAATGTTTTAACAGCGGCAATTGAGGAGGGTGTGGAGTCGGTCATTTGCCTTTCTACCGACAAGGCTGCCTATCCGATCAATGCCATGGGAACGTCCAAGGCAATGGAGGAAAAGGTTGCGATTGCAAAATCCCGGAGCAGCAGAAATACAAAAATCTGCTGCACGCGTTACGGAAATGTGATGTGTTCGCGCGGATCGGTGATTCCGCTTTGGATTGACCAGATCAGATCCGGAAACCCAATCACGCTGACCGAGCCGTCTATGACGCGATTCATTATGTCCTTAGAGGAGGCGGTGGATTTGGTGCTGTTTGCATTTGAGCATGGAGAAAACGGTGATCTTCTGATCCAAAAAGCGCCGGCATGCACAATTCAAACGCAGGCAGAGGCTGTCTGTGAGTTATTCGGCGGCAAAAAAGAGGACATCAAGGTGATCGGCATTCGTCATGGTGAGAAAATGTATGAAACACTCCTGACGAACGAGGAATGTGCCAAGGCAATCGACATGGGGCAATTTTATCGCGTTCCGGCAGATAACCGCGGCTTGAACTACGACAAGTATTTCAAAGAGGGTGACGAAAAGCGCAACACCTTAACCGAGTTTAACTCGAACAACACACGATTATTAAATGTAGAGGAGACAAAGGCGAAAATTGTGTCTCTTGCGTACATTCAGGAGGAATTAAAAAAGTAATTAAAAATTAAAACGGGGGATAAAAATGAAAAAAATACGAAACAGACATTTACTGGCCTTGGACATTCTTTTATGTGTATTTGCTTACGTTCTGACGTTTGCGTTAGTATTTCCGTTATCGGTGGTCAGCGGACATTTTGTGCCGGGGGCGTGGATGATTCTTTTGACGGCGGTTATTTATGTGGTCATTTCCGGAATTTTTGGAATCTACCGGGTGGACTGGGTGTATGCCGGGGCGAGTGAGTATTTACGGCTGATTACCGGGATGGTGATTTCGGCGGCAGTGAGTCTTTCTCTTAGCATTTTGTCCGGTTCGGAGGCATTGTTTCCAAAATTAAATCTTGCCGCCAATGCGGTGATTATGGTGATGCTTTGCGGTCTGCGGTTTACTGTCCGGATGTGTTCCAGGGTTTTGGCGATGAACGGAAAGAAACAGGGTAAAAGAACGCTCATTATCGGCGCTGGTCGGTTAGCGGTGATGCTTTTGCGGGATATTGCTGATAACGAACGTTTGAATTATGATGTAGTCGGGTTAATTGATGACGATTTGAGCCGCAAAAAGGCGCGGATCTACAATGCAAACGTAATTGGTACGAGAAATGATATTGTGAAAATCTGCGAGGAGCAGGACGTTGAGCAGATCATTTTTGCGATTCATACGATTTCTACCGAGGACAAGAGCGATATTTTAGATATTTGCAGCCGTACCGGCGCTAAGGTGAAAATGATTCCGGGTGTGGAGGCGGCACTTTCAGGAAAATTACAGCTGGGAAAAATGCGCGAAATTGAGATTGAGGATCTTTTGGAGCGTGCGCCGATCCGGCTGGACAATAGTCTGATTGAAGATCAGATTTTCGGAAAAACGGTCATGGTAACAGGAGGCGGCGGATCGATCGGTTCAGAACTTTGCCGGCAGATTCTAAAATTCCGTCCGGAGCGGTTGGTGATTTTAGATATTTACGAAAATACCACCTATGAGCTGCAATTAGAACTGATGGAAAAGTATCCGAATCAGAAGTTAGATGTTTTGATTGCGTCTGTCCGCGACCAGGCACGGTTGGAGTCGATTTTCGAAAAGTACCGCCCCGATTTGGTGTTCCATGCCGCGGCGCATAAGCATGTTCCGCTGATGGAATATTCCCCTTGTGAGGCAATTAAAAACAATATTTTTGGTACATACAACACGGCAAAAACTGCTATCAAATACGGTGTGAAACGCTTTGTGCTGATCTCCACCGATAAGGCGGTCAATCCGACTAATGTGATGGGTGCGAGCAAGAGAATGTGCGAAATGATTATCCAGACCATGCAGAATTGCGGCAAAACAGAATTTGCGGCAGTCCGGTTCGGAAATGTTCTGGGTTCACACGGTTCGGTCATTCCGCGGTTTAAAAAGCAGATTGCGGCGGGCGGTCCGGTGACAGTGACGCATCCGGAAATTACGCGCTTTTTCATGACCATCCCGGAGGCGGCACAGCTGGTTTTGCAGGCGGCGGCATATGCGCGCGGCGGTGAAATTTTTGTTCTGGATATGGGAAGTCCGGTGAAAATTTATGATCTTGCACAGAAAATGATCCGTCTTTCGGGTCTGAAACCGAATGAGGATATCGAAATTAAATTTACAGGACTGCGCCCGGGCGAAAAGCTCTATGAGGAGCTTTTGATGAACGAAGAAGGATTGAAAAAAACGGCACACAGCAAAATCTTTGTCGGCAGTCCGATTGATATTACACCCGATGTTCTGAATGAAAAACTGCAAAAGCTGCAAAACGCTGTTCCGCAGGATGAAGATACGATCAAAAGAATCATCTCCGAGGTCGTTCCGACTTATCACTGCTCGGAAAAGGCAAAAAAAGAACAGAAAACGGCGGTGGGGGCTATTTAAAGTAAAGTATTAAATTTAAACTATTAGAAATCTATTCATTTTTTGCAGTTGCAACGGAAAATACAGTTACAACATACTGTATTTTTAGCGTTAAATTATGCATTGTATTATTAAAGGGGATGTAAAAAAGAGTGCAGAACGCTCCAAACGTGCCCGACGGCGTACTGGTGTACTCCGAGCGGCGCGTTTGGAACGTAGTTCAAGGATGATCATCATAGGAAATCCGCAAAAAATGCGGATTTCAACCAAAATAATCTATTTTCAAGACATTTGAGCCCTTGAACGGTCTGCACCTTTTTTGCATCCACATTTTTTATACAATAATCTTATATTCATATCCCACAGTTTGAGTATGACCGCAGGCGGTGCGATTCTGTCTTTGAAATTTCATAGTTCGTCCGGGACAAATGTCTTTAACCATTTGACCGCCGATAGAACCTGCCTGCTTAGAAGTCAAATCTCCGTTGTAGCCCTGCTTTAAAGCTACGCCTACTTCGCTTGCAGCTTCCATCTTGAAGTTTTCCATTGCCTGCTTTGCTTCCGGTACATTAATCTTGCTCTTTGACATTGTCGTTTCCTCCATTTCAATAAATCGCATCTTATGGTGAAACTTTATTCAAAACAGATCGAATAAAGATTCATCATACAGTCGCCTTTTGTCGACTGCATTACTATTTTGTGTCGAAATGCAGGAAGTATTCAATAAAAATTTTGGCAATTTTAATTTTGACCAAAATGCTGATAAAGTGCACGCATTGCGTTTAGGATTGCCAGAAACGATACACCGACATCTGCAAAGACTGCCGCCCACATTGTGGCATATCCAAGTGCGCAGAGAATCAGAATCAGAACCTTTACGGCAATTGCAAATACGATATTCTGATGCACAATCCGGAGCGTTTTTTTCGACAGAGAAACGGCGTCCGGAATGCGCTTGAGATCATCTGTCATAAGAATTGCATCTGCAGCTGTAATTGCCGCGTCCGAGCCGATTCCGCCCATTGCAAAGCCAACGTCTGCCATGGCTAATACAGGTGCGTCGTTCATGCCGTCACCCACAAATGCGGTGCGGTGTGTTTTGGTGATTTGCTCCATTCTTGCAACCTTATCCTGCGGCAAAAGCTGTGAGTGAACCTCATCCAGACCTAACAGAGCGCCGATCTTTTCTGCGGCAGTCTTGCGGTCGCCGGTCAGCATTGCAGTATAGAAGCCTTGCTTTTTCAGGGCAGAAATTGTTTCCTTGCTGCTTTCGCGGATTTTATCCGAAATTACGATATAGCCCAGATATTCCTGATTTTTTGCTAAATGCAAAACGGTTCCGAATGCATCGGTTTGTTCCGGCTTCATGCCATGCTCCTGCATAAGGGCATCATTCCCGACAAAAAGCGGTTCACCGTCTAAAAGAACAGATACGCCTTTACCGGTAATTTCGGTATATTGCGACAGTCTGGATGCATCCAGCGTTTTGGAACAGCCTTTTGTGATCACGCTTGCAATCGGATGATTGGAGTAATGCTCTGCATAAGCACAAAGCTCTAAAAATTCAGTTTCCGGAATTTTTGCATGCAGTTCGGTAATCTCAAAGCTTCCTTCGGTTAGTGTACCGGTTTTATCAAATACAACAGCATCCAGCTCGGAAATTTTTTCGAGCGCCTCACTGCTCTTTAAAATGACTCCGTGCTTTGAGGCACAGCCAATCCCGGCAAAAAAGCTAAGCGGAACAGAGATGACCAAAGCGCACGGACAGGACACCACTAAAAAGTCCAGCGCACGGTAAATCCATTTTGTGAACTGCATTCCGTCAAACAGTGGCGGAATGACTGCAATGATGGCTGCTAAAAGCACAACAGCCGGCGTGTATTTTTTCGCAAACGCTGTGATAAAGCGTTCCGGTTTCGTTTTGTTTTCCGAGGTATGCTCCATCAGTTCTAAGATTTTGGAAGCGGTTGAGTCCTTAAATTCCTTGGTTACCCGGATTTTTAAAAGACTTTCTTTATTAATCACACCGCTTTGTACCTCATCGCCTGTTGCGGCACGGTGGGGAACGCTTTCACCGGTCAGGCAGGCGGTATCGAGATAGCTTTCTCCCTCGGTGATAATTCCGTCTAAGGGAATCCGCTCTCCGGCGGCTACCATCAGAATATCGCCGACCTGCACCTCATCTGCTGCAACTTTTACTCGCTCGCCGTTTTTCTCAATATATGCCCAGTCCGGACGAAGTTCCATCAAGCTCATAACCGACTGCTCCGAACGCTCCACGGCAAGATCCTGGAAAAATTCACCCAGCTGATAAAACAGCATAACAGCGACTGCCTCCGGATATTCACCGATAGCAATTGCGCCAACGGTTGCAAGTGCCATTAAAAAGTTTTCATCAAAAATTTTTCCGGACAGGATTCTTTTTCCGGCAGCAAGCAGAACATCATATCCGAACACCAGATAAGCGGCTAAAAACAGCAGTGTTTTTACCGCGCCCGAGGCAAAAAATGCTCCGGCAAAGAGCGCCACGCCCAGAATGCAGCGGATCAGAAAGGTTTTCTTATCGGTTTCTTCCTCATCCTCCTCGCAGCAGCCGCATCCGCAATGGTGATGTCCGTGCTCATGCTCGTGTTCATCATGGTGATGATGCTCATGCTCATGATGGTGGTGATGATCGTGTTCATGTGTCTCCTCATGTTCACAGCAGGAACAGACAGTTTTGTTTTTTTCCTCATTCATAAGCTTACCCTCCAAAATTGAACATTTGAATAATTGTTCATATGTTATTTTTATTATAATCCCCTTTTCCTGATTTGTCAATACTTTTTTTAAAATTTTTTTATTTCTATTTTGCACAGCAACAGCGTGTTGCTTGCAATTTTTTTATGACTGTGTTAAAATGGAAATAAGGAGATGATAGATATGGAAACAAAGGATGTTTTGTTGGAATTAAGAACGAAAAAGGGATTATCGCAGGATGAGCTTGCAAAGGAGCTGTTTGTCACAAGACAGGCGGTATCACGCTGGGAAAATGGCGACACAATCCCAAATACAGAAACCTTAAAATTGCTTTCAAAATTTTATGATGTTTCAATTAACACGCTCTTAGGCTCTCCCCGGCAGCTGATCTGCCAGTGCTGCGGCATGCCGCTGGAAGATTCCAACATCAGCCGGGAGAAGGACGGCAGCTTGAATGAGGAGTATTGCCAATGGTGCTATGAGAACGGAAATTTCACCTATTCCAGCAAGGAACAGCTGATTGATTTCTGCGTAGAGCATATGGCAAATGAAAACTGGCCGAAAGAACAGGTGCGGGCGCATATGGAGGCGGTTGTGCCGGAATTAAAGCACTGGAAAAAATAAGATTAAAAGAAACGCAGCCACATTATGAGTTGACTGCGTTTCTTCTAATCAGAGATGAGAGTCTCATCTCTGACGTAGGTATCATTTCTTGCCTTGCTGCTCAGCTCCGGACTTTTTTTGCCGTCGATCAGGAATTGAACTGCCTGCACCTGATCCAGTTCGGTGAGGGAGTTTACAATGGAGTAAACCGCAAGCTTTTCTTTCTCCTCTGAACCGAGGTTTTTGCTCACAAAATTTCCTTTTAAATTGACAAAGCAGGTTCCGTCGGTGGTTTCTGCCGAGATCAGTCCGGTGTCGGATGTTAAAACCGCGGAAAGATCCTTGTCCTCCGGTCCTTTGATCAATTCATTCACCACATACTGCTCCAGCGGAGTGGTATCGGTTATTTTGATGCGGCGCAGCTCGCGGCTTAAGTGTTTTCCGTCCGCTGTCGCAAAATAAAGTGCGATATAGCGGGATTCTGCACTTTCTCTGTCCGATTCCAGATTGATTTCATTGCCGGAGAGCGGTGCAATTGCACGTCCGTCCGGATATGCGGCAGGGCGGCTGTTCACCGTTACCTGTACCGTTGTAATACCGGGAACCTGGGAAAGGGTTTTCACCACAGCATAGACGCGGAGCGTGTTTTTAGCACTGTCATCTGAAAGAAATTCGTCTGAAAAATCAACGGTCAGCGTCTGTGTTTCGCGCAGAATGCTGTTGACCGAGGTGTTTTTCTCTAAAAGCCGGCTACAGCTTCTTCGGGCAGGTCCTTTTATCAGACTCTGCAAAACAGAGTCCACCAGTTCCTGCGAACGTTGATAGCGGATGGTTCTGCGCTCCGGCAAAAGTCCGGTTGCGTCCTCGTTAAAGAAATACAGTTCCAGCTCAAATTTGAGCGTGACGTGGCTTTTTTGTATGAGGATGCCGGAAATCAGCGCCGCAGCGGTCAGTATCAGCGACAACGCTGCCAGTATCCATTGTTTTTTGTTCATAGTTTCATCCTTTCCGGAATCATGACTGTTCCTCTGCGCAATGATAAGGCAGACGGATTTCAAAAATACTGCCGGCTTCTCCGGCGCTGGTTACCGTAATGCTGCCGCCGTGCAGTTGGACGGCTTCCCGGGCGATTGCAAGTCCCAAGCCTGTTCCGCCGGTTGCGCGTGCACGCGAATCGTCCAAGCGGTAGAAACGCTCAAAAATGTGTTCTCTCTCCTGCTCCGGAATGCCGGGCCCGTTGTCCTCTACGCGGACAACTGCTTCCTGACCGTCTATTTCCAGACTCATTTTCACAAATCCGCCCTCCGGAGAATATTTGATTGCATTATCTGTAATATTATATACTGCCTCCCAGATCTTATCGTAATCCAGCAGAATCGGTTTAATATTTTCTGATTCAATATTGGTATAAAGCACAATATTTTTTGCATTTGCTGCCGGGGTCAGCTTTTTTGCAATGGCGTTTAGCATTACCACAAAATCCACCGGCTCCATTTTTGGTTCGGATTTTCCGGAATCCAGACGGGTCAGTGTTAAAAGACGCTCCACAATCCGGGTCAGCCGGTCCACCTCGTCGCTTAAGTCGCTCAAAAAGTCCCGTACCATCACAGGGTCAGGCTCGTTTGCAGACACCACGCTGTCACAAATCAGTTTGATGGTTGCCAGCGGTGTTTTTAATTCATGCGAAACGTCAGATACAAATTTTTTGCGGTTTTCTTCCAGATTCTGAAGCTCCGAACTCATGTAGTTCAGCGTTTCAGCCATCTGTGCAAGCTCGTCATGACCTTTTACCGTCACTTTCCGGGAGAAGTTTCCCTTGGAAATATCCCGGGCAACCTGCGTTACCTCGTCCACCGGAGAGGTAATAATATAGGACATGCCAAAGCTGAGCATGCCGACTAAAATACTAATCAACGCAGAAAAAAGATACAGGCTGACCTGAATGGATTTTACGGTATTATCCAGATCGGCAATCGATTCTGTGAGATAAACTGCCCCTAAAATTTTTCCAGCGCGTTTCATCGGAACGGTTACCGAAAGAATATGTGTATTCGGTGCAATCAGCGAGGCGCTGTGGGCAGGCTCGCCAGCAAATGCATCGGTCAGAATATCCCGGATAAAGATTTTTCCGGCAAGGCTTGCCTCCTGGTTTGTGTCCATAATGACCTGGTAGTTTGGATCAACAATAATATTCCGGATTGAGGTTCCGGATAAAACCTGCACAACGCTGTCCTGTGCAGAGGAATCCTCCTGGAGGTTTTCGTGCGGAATGACCAGATCTGCAATAATATTTGCCTTGGCAAACAGGCTGATCTGTTCATTCTGATAGAGGTTGTCCCGCAGAGCGCCGATGATGTAGATGCTCATTAAAAGCAGCGTGATCAGGATTACCACGCAGTAGGTTGCCATCATGCTCCAGCGCATGGAGGAGAAAAACGGCTTAATCTTTTTTATAGTAATAACCAACACCCCATTTAGTCATAATATACCGCGGCTGGGCGGCATTTTCCTCCACCTTTTCGCGCAGACGGCGGATGTGTACGTCAACGGTGCGCACATCGCCCGGATAGTCGAAGCCCCATGCAATATCCAAAAGATTTTCACGGGTGTAAACTCTCCCGGGATTCTTCATAAACAATTCCAGAAGATCAAATTCCTTGCCGGTCAGCTCAACTGCACGGTCACCCACCAAAACGCGGCGGAAATTATAGTCAAGCGTCAGATGACCGGAAATCAAAAGATCCTTTTGCTCCTTTGGGGTAGGACTTACCCGGCGCAGAATTGCTTTGATCCGGGAGGTGACCTCACGGATGTTAAACGGCTTTGTGATATAATCGTCTGCTCCGTATTCCAGACCTAAAATCTTGTCAATATCCTCGCTGCGCGCCGTCAGCATAATGATCGGCACGTTGGAAAATTCGCGGATTGCGCGGCAGGCGCTGAGTCCGTCCATCTTCGGCAGCATCACGTCCAGAAGAATCAGATCAATGCTCTCATCATGTGCAAGCCGGACTGCCTCCTCTCCGTCAAAGGCAGTTTCCGTCTGATACCCCTCCTGCTCCAGGTTGTATTTTAAGCCCTTTACCAAAAGCTTTTCATCATCCACAATTAAAATTTTCAAAACATGATCCCTCTCTATTCTACACATATATAATCCTTGAGCGACTCAAAGGTTTTCTTGCCAATTCCGGAAACTTTCATAATGTCCTGAACGGTTTGAAAGCTGCCATGCAGTTCCCGGTATTCGATAATCCATCCGGCTTTCTTTTCACCGATTCCGTCCAAGGTCATCAGTTCTTCTTTTGAAGCCGTATTAATATTGATTTTTCCCGACGTTGGCGCGACAGAAGAAGCAGCCTCTTTTGTTGAAGTTGTTTCGGTGGGCGCTGCGCTGTGATAGGTGATTTCTGCGTTGGATGGCTTCTCTAAAATATAATCGGTACGTTCGGCGGACTGAAGATATATGCCAAGCGCTGATGTCAGAGCCACCAAAAGCAGAAAACACATCTTGCTGTGATTCCTCTTTTTCATTTGTATGCCGCCTTTGCATAATACATATTATGTCCTTTTACCTACAGTATACCATAAAACCATGTCACATTTCTATAGTTTTTTAAAAATTTTTTTACTTTTTTCGATTTTTTTTAATATTTTTTTTAAACAACGCAATTTTTTTCTATTTCTATGACTTTTTCCTTGACATTTGTTTGCTTTGATGATACAATAATGGAAAAATATTGATTGTGAGGGTGTCTCAAGTGAAAAAAATTATAGACGTCGATCCGAATTATCGGTTCAACACGGATTTTTATAGGGAGGATATGCATTTTTACGATGTGCGGAAAGCTCCGTTTTCGGTACACGGACTGCTCTGGGAAAATGACGGCTATTGCCGGATGCCGGAGGAGACTGCAAAAAAGGTCAATGCCGGAGTTCATCAGCTGAGCCGGAATACCGCAGGCGGCAGAATCCGGTTTGCAACCGATTCTCTTTATGTTGGGTTAAGCTGCAAGCTGCCGGTTGTTACGCGCTTTCCGCATATGCCGATGACCGGTGTTTCCGGGTTTGATCTTTCGGTGGACGGCGTATATTACAGAAGCTTTGCACCGGCGTTGGAAATGGAGCATGGCTATGACAGCCGGATTGATTTTTCGGAACGGAAAATGCGTGAAATTGAAATCCGCTTTCCTTTATATAATGATGTTTCCGAGGTGCAGATTGCTTTGCAGGAATCAGCAGCGTTAGAGCCGGCACGTTCCTACAAATATCAGAAACCGGTTATTTTTTACGGATCGTCCATCACACAGGGCGGATGTGTCTGCCGTCCGGGACTAAGCTATCCGGCAATTCTGTCTGAAATATTGGATTTTGATTACTGGAACCTCGGATTTTCCGGAAGTGCGTTAGGTGAGGAGGTTATGTCCGATTATATTGCCTCTCTGGAAATGTCTGTGTTTGTGCTGGATTTCGACCATAATGTGCCGGATGCAGAATATCTGGAGGAAGTGCACGAACCGTTTTACAGAAAAATCCGCGAAAAACATCCGGATTTGCCGATTCTGATGATTTCCAGACCGGATTTCCGTTTTTGGGGAGACTGTGCCGCAAGACGGGCAGTGATTGAGAAAACCTATCAGCATGCAAAAGAAAGCGGCGACCGTAAAGTCTGGTATATCGACGGCGAAACGCTTTGGGGTGAACACCGCTGGGATCTTTGCACAGTAGACGGCATTCATCCGAATGATTTAGGGCATTACCGCATGGCACAGAAAATTGCGCCGGTATTAAAAGATATGCTGGAGGAAGTGTGATGATAGAACATCCGTTTCCGCCGCTGTATGATGAACATTCTAAAATATTGATTCTGGGCAGCTTTCCGTCGGTAAAATCGAGGGAGCAAAGATTTTTCTACGGACATCCGCAGAACCGGTTCTGGAGGGTAATGGCGGCGGTGTTCGGAGCGGCTGTGCCGGAGACGATTGAGGAAAAAAAGCAGTTTCTTCTGGAAAACGGGATTGCGCTTTGGGATGTGATTGCAGCCTGTGAAATTCAGGGAAGTGCGGACAGTACGATCGGACAGGTTGTCCCGAATGATCTTTCGCCGATTTTAAAAACGGCGCAGATTGCACGTGTGTTCACCAATGGAAAAACCGCAGACCGCTATTACCGGCGCTATACCGAGCGGAACACCGGAATCCCGGCGGTGTGTCTGCCGTCCACCAGTCCAGCCAATGCGGCATGGGGAACAGAACGGCTCATCTCGGCATGGCAGGCGGTTCGCATGCCATAAGCTTTCAAAAAGCAACAATTTTCTGCAATCCTATTGACAAGTATGGTGTATTTATGATACAATACCATTATAGTCACTGTCGGTGGACTTTCTTTGTTTCATAGAGAAAAGCCGATAGGCAGAGCACTTTTTTTCGGACAAATAGATAGATAATAATATAAGGAGCTTGATTGTATGAATGAACAACGGGAAGAAAATATTTTTGAAGATGAAGGGATTGACTTTTTAGAACTGCTGGAAAGCATCTGGCAGCATAAGCTGATGATTATTCTCTTGGTTCTGGTGTGTGCATTTGCAACCTTTGCAAAGATTTACTATCTTACGCCGGATTCCTACACAGCAGACGGAATTTTGTATATCAGTAATAAAAAAGAAGCAGTATCAGAGCTGCAAACTATTCAGAAATCCGATATTGATACATCCAGATCTCTGAGTGCAACCTGTATCGAGATTTTGAAAACCACGTCCTTTTTAGATGAGATTACGCAGGATGTGCGGGAGTATACACAGGATAATATTTCCGGTATGATTAATATCTCCGCCATTAACGAGACAGAGCTTTTAAAGGTGACTGCAACTGCACCGACGGCGCAGGCGGCATATAAAATTTCAGATTCTATTCTGCAAAAGGCGCCCGGAAAGCTGATGGAGATTTATAAAAACGGTGAAGTAGAAATTGTTGATCCCCCGAAAATGCCGGTTGCTCCGGATGACAAGGGAATTGTATTAAAAACCTGTATCGGCGCCTTGATGGGCTTTTTCCTGGGAGTTTTAATTTTGTTCGTGAGAAGCTTTTTTGATACGAAGGTCAGAAGTGCAGAAGCAGCTGCCAAGAGATATAACGTATCGATTCTGGGCGAACTTCCGGAATAAGCAAAGACTTACAGAGACGGTTTTGAACATGATTGAAAGGGGTTAACGGATCAGAATGAAAAAGATAGGAAGCATGCTCTTGCGAAAGAGAAAGGATACACACACGCTCACAAAGGCAGAGCATGATGGAATGAAAAGAATCATTCATGAGGATACAGATTTTGACACGGTGGAAACATATAAATCAATTCGTACGAATATTATGTTTTCCATGCCGAAAACAGAGCGGGGTAAGGTGATTGTAATCACCAGCTCTATGCCGAATGAGGGAAAAACAACAGCCAGCATTAACCTTGCCATCACATTTTCGCAGATGGGCGCAAAGGTGCTTTTGGTGGACTGTGACTTAAGAAAGGCAAGAGTACACCGTTATTTAGGGATTGAAAGAGATAAGGGCGTTACAAACGTGCTTTGCGGATTTACAGAGATTGACAAGGCGGTGCATAAAAATGTCCGTGAGAATCTGGATGTTTTAACAGCCGGCGATATTCCGCCGAATCCGGCAGAACTTCTGGAAACAGATGAGTTTGTAAAAATGGTTAACGAGATGCAGGAAAAATACGACTATGTATTTATCGATACTCCGCCGACAACGGTGGTAACCGATGCGGCAATTGCGATGCGTCATAGCTCGGGTGTAGTTGTTATTGTACGGCAGAATGTAACCGGTTTTGAACTGTTGGATATTACTATGAACAATATTGCAAAGGCAGGCGCAAAGGTGCTTGGACTGATTATATTGGGTGTAGAGGAAAAAACAAAGCGTTATTATGGCATAAATCGTTACGGTTACAAATATAAATATAAGTATAAATATGATTATGCTTATAAAGATGATAAGGGCAAGAAATAATTGATTCTCAAGTGCATTTTGAGTACAAGCTTCGCGGGTGTGAGATTCGCAGGATTGCGTCTGATGATAAGAAGCATATCGAATAAATTTACAGAGCTTATGCGCCGGAGAAAATTTAGATAAAAGAAGTTGCAGAGAGACTAAAATGCTGACAGCGACGGTAATTTCGGGAAAACGAAAAGTTGTGTCTTACCGTTGCAGAGCTTTGCGGCGACCGAATTTCCGGTACGCTGCCGAGGAGGCGTTTTAGTCTTTCTTGATTTTGGGTAAAATAGAAAAAAATCTGTTTCGTGGAGGTGGAATTTGCAAAACAGCAGTGAAAGTGGCATGGTATTAAAAATGAGAACGTTAGGGAGAAACGAAAATGAACATGGAGCATAAGCCGTATGGCATTTATGAAAAATTTTTAAAGTGGTTGTGCGATATTTTTTGCGGCTTGGCAGCGCTTCTTGTTTTTTGGTGGCTATATCTGATTGTGGCGGTTTTGGTTCGGGTTAAACTGGGCGGACCGGTTCTTTTCACACAGTACCGCCCCGGGAAAAATGAGAAAATTTTTAAAATGTATAAATTCCGGACGATGACGAATGAACGGGATGAAAACGGAGTACTGCTGCCGGATGAACAAAGACTGACCAGATTCGGGAAACTTCTCAGAAAGACATCCCTGGACGAGCTGCCAGAGGTGTTTAACATTCTGAAAGGTGATATGAGTGTAATTGGTCCGCGTCCGCAGCTGGTCCGCGACATGGTCTTTATGTCGGAAAAAGAACGCATGCGCCACAGTGTCCGTCCGGGGCTGTCGGGATTGGCGCAGGTCAGCGGCAGAAACGGAATCTCATGGGAGGAAAAACTCTCCTGGGATTTGGTATACATAGAAAAGATCACGTTTTTCAACGATCTGAAAATTATCTTTTGGACGGTTGTAAACGCGTTGATTAAACAAGACGGAATTACAGAAGAAGATAGTGCAACAGCAACAGATTTTGGGGACTATCTGTTGAGCGAGGGCAGAATTTCGCAAGAGGAATATGATCGGAAGCAAGCGGCAGCGGCAGGACTGCTGAAAGGGTGAAGGGATAGAACGTGAAAAAGGTACTGATTACTGCGAGCGTTGTGTCATTTATTGAATGGTTTAACCAGGAAAATGTTGAATTTTTAAAAAACGATATGAACTGCGAGGTTCATATTGCATGTAATTTCGACTATATGAACGATACGGATGTAAAACGCACAAGAGTTTATGAAAGAAAACTTCGGGACGAGGGAATTATTCTGCATAATATTGCATTTGCCCGGTCGCCGATGGGCAGAGAAAATTTACAGGCATACCGGGAGTTAAAGCGGCTGATTGATTCAGAACATTTTGATCTGATTCATTGCCATACGCCGGTGGTTTCTATGATGACGCGTTATGCGGCAAGGAATGCACACCGGGCAGGGAGTGTTGTGATGTACACCTGCCATGGATTTCACTTCCATAATGCGTCTCCGAGACGTAATTGGGTGTTCTATTATCCGATTGAAAAAATTCTTTCCGGATACTGTGACTATCTGGTTACGATTAATCATGAGGATTACCGCAGAGCGCAGACGTTCCACTGCAAAAATGTCCGTTATATTCCCAGTGTGGGGGTAGATATTCGAAAGATTGAGCATTTGACAGTAGACCGGGCGGCAAAAAAAGAAGAAATCGGAGTACCAAAGGATAAGATTTTGGTGCTGTCGGTGGGCGAGTTGATTCCGCGGAAAAATCATGAGGTGATTATCCGGGCATTGGCAAAGCTCAATAATCCGGATATTTACTATGCCATTGCCGGAAAAGGTCCTCTTTTAGAACATTTGAAAAAGTTGGCAGAGGATTTAGGGTTAGCCGACCGGGTTCTGTTTTTAGGATTCCGGACGGATGTGTATGAGCTTTATTATGCAGCGGATGTCAGCGCATTTCCCTCCAGAATTGAGGGACTGGGACTTGCCGGCGTGGAGGCAATGGCGGCAGGTGTTCCGCTGGTTTCCTCCAATGTGCATGGAATCCTGGATTATGTCATCGACGGAAAAACCGGCTATACTGCATCTCCGGAGGATGTGAACGGGTTTGCTGAGGGAATCCGGAAGTTGACTGAAAATCCGGCGCTGAGAGAAGAAATGAAACCAAACTGCATCGAGGCGGTCGAACCGTTTGAACTGTCGAATGCACTCAGAGTGATGTGGGATATTTACGAAGAAATTTTAGGGAAACCGGAAAAGGAGAAATAAAAAAATGTATTCTTTTCAACAGATTACTGCGTCTTACACAAAGGAAAAAAGAAAACGTTCTTCCATATGGGCAAGAGCAGTGAGCAGACCGCTGTCCTTTGTGTTTACCTTTTTGTTTATTAACTTAGGATTCAGCGCAAATTTTGTGTCGATTCTCTCTATGCTTGATGCAATTATCGCCTGCTTGTTGATTATGATGGGCGGAAAGATGATGTATGTTGGGATTGGATTGTTTGTGTTCTGGCATGTGTTAGATTGCGTAGATGGCAATATTGCAAGAGTGAAAAAGCAGTCCTCTTATGGCGGCGCTTTCCTGGACGCTGTGAGCGGTTATTTAGCGCCTGCATTTGTTTTTCTGGCAGTCGGAACGGCGGCATACTTAACAACGGCGAGATTTTCAGATGAAACACGTCATTTCCTGATTGTTTTAGGTGGTTTTTCTTCTGTTACCGATATTCTGACCAGAATTATTTACCAAAAGTATTTGGTGACAGAATACAGATTGGGACTGATGGGAAAAGGCGGAGATGTAGACGAGGAACGGTCTTCCGGGATTACGCATATTGCTGATTTAATTATGAAAAATATGGGTTATTCCAGCCTGTACATGCCGCTTTTGATTCTTGGATCAATTTTGGGATATTTGGATGTGTTAACGATTTTGTATGCACTTTATTATGCCGCAGTCCTGCTTGCAACGGTGATTTTGTTTGTCAGAAAAGCAAATCGGCTGGAAAGCAGAATGAAAGAGCTTGGACTAAAGCAATCGGGCGATATAAAGGAGTTCTGATTATGAAAAAGTATCGAATTGGATATACACAGGGCGTTTTCGATATGTTTCATATTGGTCATTTAAACCTTTTGAATCATGCAAAGGAACAGTGTGAGTATCTTTTGGTGGGTGTTAATTCGGATGATTTAGTGAAACAATATAAAGGATTTATTCCCAATATTCCGGAAGAACACCGGCTGGAGATTGTAGAAAACATTAAGGCAGTAGACCAGGCGTTTGTGGTAAATACATTGGATAAGGGTGTCATTTTTAAGCAGAATCCATTTGACGCTATCTTTATCGGAAGTGACTGGAAAGGATCAGAACGATGGATTCAAACGGAAGAAGAATTGAAAAAAGTGGGTGCGGAGGTTGTTTATCTGCAATATACCGGCGGTATTTCGTCTACAATTTTAAGACAGAAAATTTGCTCAAAAGAGGCATGTAAAAGATGATGAACAGAAATAAAAACCGATTTACGTATCGGCTCTATTCGTGGATTTTTGGATATGATGAAGTAAAGTACTGGAAACGCAGACAGGCTGTAGTGGATCCGGATAATAAAACAATGCCAATTTTAAAAATGTGGTACCTGATTTATTGCAAGAGAGCAGAAGCTAAAAATGCATCGTCTATGGGGACGGCATTAAATGCCGGTGCAAAATTTGCAGGAGTTCCGCATTTGCCGCATGGTATTACCGGAATTTTTATTTCACACTCGGCGTGTATTGGCACGGATTGCACGATTTTGCAGAATGTAACGATTGGGAGCAGCAAGAAAAAAGCGCCTGTGATTGGGGATCATTGCGTGATTGGCGCAGGTGCGGTGATTGTCGGGGGAATTAAAATCGGAAATCACTGTCATATCGGAGCAAATTGTACGGTGTTTAAAGACGTTCCGGATTATACAACGGTTGTTTGTACACCGCCAAGATATATCCAGCGTGATGTATCTGAGTATACAGAGTATGAGTTTTAGAGAAAAACGTTTTTGTTGAAAGAATCATTATAGCTTGGATGAAATTATAGAACAAAACGATCTGATTTTGTCAGAGTTTAAAATTTTGCGAGAGGTATCATTATGGATTTATTATACATATCGAGATGTCAGTTTCTAAATACAGACGGAGTTGTAAAAGCGCTTCCGGCTTATGGAGATCAATTTTGGAAAAAATTTTTGGATGTGTTTGATTCTGTACATATTCTTGGCGAAAAAATGAAAGCTTATCTTAGCAATGGCACAGTGACGCAGCTAACAAACCCGAAGGTTACTGTAGAAATTGTTCCGGGTAATACGTTGCCAAATGAGTTTATTCATGACCGACAAGTAAAAAAGCTTTTAGCTGAAAGGATTAAACAAGCAGATGCAATTTTAATCAAACCATCAAGTCGGAAAGGCTTGATGGCAATTCGCTTGGCAGAAAAATATCATAAACCGTATATGGTGGACTTGACAGGAGACTTGAATTTAACACTCAGGGCAAATTCAAATCCATTAAAGCGTATGTATGGACCTTATCTGCATAAAAAAATTGTGAAATCTATAAAGAATGCTCCGTTTGGTCTTTATGTAACAGAAAAATATTTACAAAAGGTTTATCCGATTGCAGGCAAGCAGTGCGGTGCATCGAATGTGTTTGTAGAATCAATTTCGGAAGATGTATTAGAGAGTCGCTGCAGAAAAATATCATCAATGGAGATGGATGATCCTTTGCAGATAGGCTTAATAGGGTCATATCATGATACAAGAAAGGGAATTGATACGGCGGTTCAGGCTTTAGCTGATGTCTGCGCTCAAAGACCAAACACATTTTTGAATATATTGGCGCTGGGAGTGGAGGAGGACCGGAAAAAGTGGATGCAATATGCGCAACAATTTGGTGTGCAGGAGCATTTGAAGTTTCCGCCATCCTGTGACACAACGCAAAAGGTGTTGGAATGGATTGACACACAGGATATTATCATTTTGCCGAGCCGAAGTGAAGGCTTGCCGCGGTGCGTTGTAGAGGCAATGTCAAGAGGATGTCCGTGTATTACGAGTGATGTCTGCGGTATGCCGGAGTTAATTCAAAAGAAATGGCTGCATGCGCCTGGTGAAGCTCAAAGGCTGGCTGAGTTGATTTTAGAAATGTCTGAAAGCAAAAATAATATGACGGATGCGGCAAAGGAAAATTTCAAAAATGCAAAGCGTTTTTTGCGTTCGGCAATTAACAAAAGAAGAAATGCTTTTTTTACAGAATTTAAAGAGTATTGTCTTTCTTGTAAGGAAACGGAGCGTTCATGAAAATTTTTTATTTTGGCAGTGCATGCGATCATGCAGTTTTCAATCAGACGGTAGCAAGAAGTAAGGTGAAGCCATCAGCTTCAGCGCAAAGCTTTGAAACTGCATTGCTGCAAGGTTTTACAAGTAATCAGGCTTTAGATGTGACGGTGGCATCCGCGGAATCAATCGCGATGTTTCCGGGAGGAAATCGAATATTTTTGAAAAAAAGAAAGGACAAACTGACAGAGCGAATTTTTGCGGATATTATTCCTGCAATTAATTTACCTGGCATTAAGCAGAAAAATCATGCAGATGGTGCAGCAAGACTTTTCAAGGCTTGGTTAAGGAAAAATAAAGAGGATTCGGAAAAATGCGTTTTGATTTACGGTTTTTATACAAAGCCAACCGAACGCCTGCTGAAAATGTGTCGAAAACACAAGTGTAAGATCATTGGAATTGTTGCAGATATTCCTGCTGTCAAATACACATATGCAAAGCGTAAAAGTGTAGTCAGAAAGCTGTTTTCAGGTTATGACCGTAAAAAAACACTTGCCTTGCAGGATCAATTTGATGGGTATATCTATTTGACTGAGGAAATGCACAAAGCAGTCGCACCGGGAAAGCCATATACGGTTGTTGAAACAATTGCTGATCTGACAATTTTTGACGGACTGGGAGAAATTCAGAAAAGTGCACCGCCGGCACTGATGTATGCCGGCGCGCTCTATAAAAAATATGGTGTTGACTTGATTTTAGACACCTTTGAACAGCTCCAAACTGATTGCCGGCTCTGGCTGTTCGGCTCGGGAGATTATGAAGAAGAAATTCAGAAAAGAGCAGAAAGAAATCCAAAAATACAGTTTTTCGGACGTGTTCCCAGAAGCGAAATTTTAAAGAGAGAACAACAGGCAAGCCTGCTGTTAAATCTCCGGAATCCGGAGGAGGAGTATACAAAATATTCGTTCCCGTCTAAAATGGTGGAATATCTTCTAAGCGGTACACCGGCTTTTACCACCAGCCTTCCAGGCATTCCGGAGGAATA
The DNA here is from genome assembly GCA_934462945.1 of uncultured Clostridia bacterium. GTDB lineage: Bacteria > Bacillota > Clostridia > UBA1381 > UBA1381 > RQCD01. The sequence goes on from CAKSJF010000040.1 coordinate 22,130, forward strand.
CGAAAAATACTGCTATATGACAAAAGAGCAGGATTGCCATTTGATTGCAAAAGAAATTGATCAGATTTTGCAGGATGAGCAGTTCAGCAGAATTGGGGAAAGAGCAAGAAGCTTTATTGTGGAGCAAAAAAACGCAGAGGTTCAGGCAAAAAAAATATCAGATTTCTTACAGAGTCTGATTTAGAAACGGGGGAAAAGTGAATGAGGGTAGTGCAGATCAATTGTGCGGCAAGCGGAAGCACCGGAAAAATTGCAAAAGCAATCCACTATGTGCTGTTGGCGCAGGGGGATGAAAGCTATATTTTCTATGGTTTTGGAGGCTGCGACGAAAAAAACGTAATCCGAATCGGAAATGATTTTGACTTGCATTTGCATGCAGTGCTGTCACGAAATCTCGGCAGACAAGGCTATT